>JAFAAS010000138.1 GCA_023426435.1 Verrucomicrobiota bacterium
CCTGACCGCGCACACCAAGCAGGGCGGGTCTCCGACCCGCCCTTTTTTATTTCCCTCGCACAATCAATTGTAGCGCGAGGTCTCGCGACCCCGCCGCACCGCCATCAAAGCGTCGGGCGAACGCTGGCATTTCCCCATTCTTGCTCTAGACTCTGGGCTCTCAGCTCTTAGCTCATTCATTCCCATGACCCTCACGCCCGAACAGCAACAAGCCGTCTCCAGCTGGATCGCCGCCGGCGATAATCTTTCGACCGTGCAGAAAAAACTCTCCGAAGAGTTCAAACTCTCCCTCACCTACCGCGACGTCCGCTTCCTCGTCGACGACTTGAATCTCTCCCTCAAAGACCCCGCCCCCAAAGTCGATACTTCCGACGTCTCCAAAGCCCCCGCTGCCTCCCATGGAGGCGCGGCGCCCTCACCGCGCAATACCCCCGCCGACAAAAAAGGCTTCTTCGACAAAGCCAAAGAAAAGCTCGGCCTCGCGAAAGACGAACAGGTAGGGCGAGGCGTCCCCGCCGAGCCGTCACCGTCCGAAAACCCTGACGCCTCCGACTACGCCGACGAACCGTTCGACGACGAAGACGCCCTTCCCCCCGCCGGCGCGAGCAACGTTTCCGTCTCCGTCGACCAGGTCACCCTCATCCCCGGCGCCGTCGCCAGCGGCAGCGTCACGTTCAGCGATGGCGTGACCGGCAAATGGATCATCGACCAATACGGCCGTCCGGGCTTCACCGAAATCAGCCAGCCCGGCTATCGCCCCGCCGCCGCCGACGCGCAGGCGTTCATGCAAGAACTCTCCCGCGCCCTCCAACAACGCGGCTACTAATCGTTCGAGAACTCTCCTTGCCGATGGAGGCGCGGTGCCCTCACCGCGCCTTTTTCTTTTCCATCACTCCCCACCACCCACCATGCGCAAAAACTCCGCTTCATCGATCACGGTCACCCCGAGCGCACGCGCTTTCTCCAACTTCGACCCCGCATCCGCCCCCGCGAGCACGTAACTCGTCTTCTTGCTCACGCTCCCGCTCACCTTTCCGCCGGCCGCCAAAATCTTCTGCTCCGCCTCCTCGCGCTTCATCGTCGGTAGTGTTCCCGTCAATACAAAGGTCTTCCCCGTAAACGCGCCCGCCGTCATCACCGTTCCCTGCGGATCGATCCCGAGCCTCTTCAATTTTTCCAACAACCGCCTCCCCGGCTCGCTCGCAAAAAACGCCAGCGCACTCCCCGCCACCGCCGGCCCGATCTCCGACGGCACCCCCGCCAGCACACCGCCATTCAACGACGCGATCTCCGCCTCGATCTCCACGCGCCGCGCCTTCCGCCGCTCTTTCTCCGCGTCATCTTTCGCCGGATTCTTCTTCGAGTTCGGACTCTCACGCTCCTTCTCATCCTCGAGCTCCGCCCGCCGCAACACCGCGCGCAACAGCTCCGACTCCTTCAACTCCGCAAAACTCCGATGACGCCGCCCCAACTCCCGCGCCGTCGTTTCACCGACATCCGGCACACTCAACGCATACAACCACTTCTCCAGCGGCAACGCTCGCGCCGCCTCCCGCGCCGCCACGACTTTCGTCGCATTTTTTTCCCCAAACACCCGCGGCTCCTCCGCCGTTCCTAAATTCAGCGTCGCGAGCGTCTCCAAACTCACGTCGTAAAGATCCGGCGGATCCTTCACCAAATCCAACTCCACCAATTTCGCCGCCACGATGTCGCCCACGCCATCGATCGCCAGCGCGCGACGACTGCAGAAAAACACCAGCCGCCCCACCCGCTGCGCGCGACAATCGTAATTCTGACACTTCCACGCCGCGCCCACGCCGCTCTCCGTGTCGACTTCCACTTTCGCAATCCGCCCGCCGCACACCGGACACTTCCCTCCCACCGCCTCGAACAAATCGAACTCCTTCGCCCCCGCCGGCCGCTCCTCCGGAAACGACCGCAACACCGCCGGAATCACTTCACCTGCCCGCTCGATTTCCACGAGATCGCCGACGCGAATGTCCTTCACGCGAATCTCGTTCTCGTTGTGCAACGTCGCCCGCGCGATCGTGCTCATCGACAAAAACACCGGCTCCAACTCCGCCACCGGACTCAAGATTCCCGTCTTACCGACCTGAATCGTGATCGCCTTCAACCGCGTCCGCGCCGTGTCCGGTTTGTATTTATAAGCGATCGCCCACCGCGGCGACTTGTCCGTCGCCCCCACGATCCGCTGCTGCTCAAACGCGTCCAACTTCACCACCGCGCCGTCTGTCCCATACGCAAAAGTCCGCCGCATCGCATCCAACTCCCCAATCGCCGCCCACGCCTCATCGATGCCTTTCACGCGCCAGTATTTCTCCACCACCGGCAGCCCCCACGCCTTCAACTTCTCCTGCAACTCCGTCTGCGACCCCACCACCGCCGGCTCACAATACCCCATGCTATAAAGCACGATTGAAAGTTTCCGCCGCGCCACCTCCGCCGGATCCAACTGCTTGATCGTCCCCGCCGCCGTATTCCGCGGATTCGCATAAAGCTCCTCCCCCGCCGCCGCCCGCTCCGCATTGATCCGCTCGAACTCCGCCTGCGTCAGATAAATTTCCCCACGAATCTCCACCACCTTCGGCGCCGCACCCGCCAGCACCCTCGGCAGCGCTTCGATCGTCAGCACGTTCACGGTCACATCGTCACCGCGATCCCCGCGTCCACGCGTCACCGCCCGCACGAGTTTTCCTTCCTCATACGTCAAACTCACCGCCAGCCCGTCGATCTTCGGCTCGACCGTGTAACAAAGCTCCTCCGCCTCCAACAACCGCGCCATCCGCGCGTGAAACGCCCGCAGCTCCGCCTCGTTGTAGGTATTGTCGAGGCTCATCATCCGCTGCCGGTGCTCCACTTCGCGAAACCCGCGCACCCGGTCGTCTCCAATCTTCTGCGTCGGCGAATCCTTCGTCGCCAATTGCGGAAACCGCTGCTCCAGCTCCGCCAGCTCCTGCTTCAACAAATCGTATTCAAAATCCGATACCTCCGGCTTCGCCTTCCGGTAATAAAGCTCGTCGTGATGCGCGACCTGCGCGCGAAGCTCCTCGATCCGTTTCTGCGCTTTAACGGCGTCCATCCGCCGCGATTACGCATGCCTCCGGATCGATTTCAACGCGCCGTTTGCGAAACACACCCCACACCGGCGACTCCAGCACGCGCCGATACGCATGCCACTCGGCATACATCACCGTCGCCACGATCGCGCCCAACGTGTCCGCCACCCAATCCCACACGTCCATCGTCCGCCCCGGCGTGAAATGCTGATGCAGCTCATCCGTCACCCCAAAAACCGATACGATCAAAATCGCCGCATACCTCCCCAGCGGACGCGTCCGCGCCACCGCCCCGATCCGCGCCACCAGCGTCGCCATCAACCCATACAGCGCAAAATGCACCACTTTGTCGCTCCCATCGAAGGTCTCCGGCAATCCCTCCACCGAACGCCCCGAACACCACGTAATCGCCACCGCCAACGCCACCGACCAGATCAGTCTTCGGCGGTCGGATTGCGGCGCAGGTGAGGTCATCGAGTCGAAATTCGTCCCTCTCTCTTGAGGCGGCGTTCCTTCGCCGCCGAATCTAAAATGGTCGGGCTGGTGAGATTCGAACTCACGACCTCTTGCACCCCATGCAAGCGCGCTACCAGGCTACGCTACAGCCCGAACAAGAGAACGGTCACAAAGCGATACCCCGCCGACCGACGCAAGAGTTTTTCTAGCCGAGGTGGAGCCCGCCGTCCCGGCGGGCTGCTCCTCTAGGTAGGGCGAGCCGGCCCCGGCGAGCCGCCACCCGCTTCGAACACCAGCATCCATCATCCCATTTCCGGGAATCCTCCCTCCCACGCGCGAAAGGTTTCCACCGCTCCGTCACCCACCCGAAACCACCCAAAAACTTTTATCCGCTCACCAGCCGTCACTTACGCCGTATCCATTTCCTTGGCACGCGCGCTGCAATACCCCGGCACAACTCCTCATCACCCACATGAAAACCGCCATCACCGCCATCGCCCTCCTCATCGCCGCCGGCTACCCGTGCGTCGCCTTCGCCGAAGTCCTCGGCGCATCCTTCCCGTCCGCCATCAACGGCGAAAACGCCCTCGCCGCGTTCACCGCCGCCGTGGCTGTTCTCCTCATCGTCAGCGACTATAGCCGCCGCTCGATCGCACACCGCGCCACCAGCTACAGCCGCACGCCGTTCCGCAAGCGCGAGAGCCACCGCCTCGCCGCTTGACTCACCTCCTTCCGGCTTCGTCACTCGCACCCATGACCCCCTCGGAAACCCCGCGCATCCTCGTTGCCGACGACCAGCCCGACGTCCTCGAAGCCCTGCGCCTCCTCCTCAAATCCGAAGGTTACCAAATCGAAACCGCGAAATCCCCGGCCGCCGTCATCAAAGCGGTCGAGGCTCGCGATTTCGGCTTGGTGCTCATGGACCTCAACTACGCCCGCGACACCACCTCCGGCCAGGAAGGTCTCGATCTCCTCACCAAACTCTCCGCCCTCGATTCCTCTCTTCCGGTCGTCGTCATGACCGCGTGGGCCAGCGTCGACGTCGCCGTCGAAGCCATGCGCCGCGGCGCCCGCGATTTCATCACCAAGCCTTGGGACAACCCGCGCCTGCTCGCGATCGTCAAAAACCAGATCGCCCTCGGCAGCGCCGTCCGCGCCTACTCCCGCCTCCAACAGGAAAACCAACTCCTCCGCGGCAAAGGCGGCCCCAACCTCATCGCGCAATCCGCCGCGATGCGCCCCGTCCTCGATATCATCGCCCGCGTCGGCCCTTCCGACGCCAACGTCCTCATCACCGGCGAAAACGGCACCGGCAAGGGCGTCGTCGCCCAGGCCCTCCACGCCGTCTCCGCCCGCGCCGCCAAACCTTTCATCTCCGTCAACATGGGCGGCCTCCCCGAGGGCGTCTTCGAGAGCGAGCTCTTCGGCCACGTGCGCGGCGCGTTCACCGACGCCAAATCCGATCGCGCCGGCCGCTTCGAACTCGCCGACACCGGCACGTTGTTCATGGACGAAATCGGCAACATTCCCATGAGCCAGCAGGCAAAGCTCCTGCGCACCATCGAAACCGGCGAATTCGAACGCGTCGGCTCCTCGCGCACCTACCGCGCCAGCGTCCGCCTCGTCTCCGCCACCAACTCCGATCTCCCCGCCGAAGTCGCCGCCGGAAAATTCCGCCAGGACCTCCTCTTCCGTCTCAACACGATTCACATCCACCTCCCGCCGCTCCGCGAGCGCCGCGAGGACATCGAGCTCCTCGCCCAACATTTCCTCAAGCAGCACGTCGAGCGCTACCGGAAACCCATCACCGGCTTCGACGAATCCGCCGTCCAGGCCATGCGCAATCACCACTGGCCCGGCAACGTCCGCGAGCTCGATCACGCCGTCGAACGCGGCGTATTGATGTCCCAGGGCAAGGTCGTCCGCGCCCCCGACCTCGGCCTCACCGTCGCCCAGGACGCCACTCCTCGTCTCGAAGAAATGAGCATCGAAGAGGTCGAAGCGTTCCTCATCAAAAAGACCCTCTCCCGCTGCGACGGCAACGCCCGCCGCGCCGCCGAAGAACTCGGCCTGAGCCGCAGCGCCTTCTACCGCCGCCTCGAAAAATACGGGTTATAGCGCTCACTATCGGGCACTCGCGTTCACCCGAGTCGCCGATTGCAACCGTGCTCGTGCTCATGATCGTGCTCGTGCTCGCGATCCCTTCCATCTACCTCAGCAACTCGGGCAATCGAGCGAGCACGAGCACGAGTAAGATCACGAGCACGAATTCGCACGATTGACCGCTCATGTCCCGCCCGTCCCGCAAACTCTCCCACGAGCAAGCCGTCTTCTTCCAATCCCTCGCCGGCGCCCTCCCCGCCGTCCTCGTGGCGATGTGGTTCCTCTGGCTCGCCCCCGCCGAGCTGCTCCCCACGCCGAAAGTTCAGTGGACGCTGTCCCTCCTCATCGTCGGCTGCTGGGTCGGTTTCGCCCTCGCCGTTCAAACCCGCGTCGTCCGCCCGCTCCAAACGATGGCGAACCTCCTCTCCGCCCTTCGCGAGGGCGACTTCTCCGTTCGCGCCCGCGGCGCCAACCGCGACGAACCGCTCGGCGATGCGATGGCCGAAATCAACACGCTCAGCCGCACCCTGCAGGAACAACGCCTCAGCGCCCTCGAAGCCACCGCGCTCCTCCGCACCGTCATGGAGGAAATCGAGGTCGCGATTTTCGCCTTCGACTCCGACGCCAAACTCCGCCTCGCCAATCACGCCGGACAACTCCTCCTCAAAAAACCCGCCGAACGCATCCTCGGACGCGACGCCTCCGAGCTCGGCCTCGCCGAATGCCTCACCGGCGATCCCGCCCGCCTCCTCAACATCACCTTCCCCGGCAGCTCCGGCCGCTGGGGCATGCGCCGCAGTTCGTTCCGCGAGGGCGGTCGCCCCCATCACCTCGTCGTCATCGGCGACCTTTCCCAAACGCTCCGCGAGGAAGAACTCCGCGCCTGGCAAAGACTCGTTCGCGTCCTCGGCCACGAGCTCAACAACTCCCTCGCTCCCATCAAATCCATCGCCGGCAGCCTCGGCAGCATCCTCCGCCGCGAACAACGCGCCTCCGATTGGGAAGACGATATGCGCACCGGGCTCGACATCATCGCTTCCCGCGCCGACGGCCTCAGCCGCTTCATGCAGGCCTACGCCCGCCTCGCCCGTCTTCCCGCGCCCAACCGCTCGCCGTGTGAAGTGAAACCGCTGATACACCGCGTCGCCGCCTTCGAAACCCGCCGCCCCATCGCCATCCTCGGCGGCCCCGATCTCACCTTCTCCTGCGACGGCGCCCAGATCGAACAGGTCCTCATCAACCTCATCAAAAACGCCGTCGAAGCCATCCTCGATCCCAGCGTCCCCCACCGCGACGACGAAACTGCCGGGGTCCGCGTGCGCTGGAAAAAAAGCAGCCACCACCTCTCCATCGAGATCGAAGACGACGGCCCCGGCATCGCCAACTCCAGCAATCTTTTCGTCCCTTTCTTCACCACCAAACCCGAGGGCTCCGGCATCGGTCTCGTCCTCTGCCGCCAGATCGCCGAAAACCACGGCGGCTCGCTCACCGTCGAAAATCGATCCGACGGCGCCACCGGCAGCATCGCCCGCCTCCAACTCCCTCTCACGTCCCTCCCCGCCGATGGAGGCGCGGTGCCCCCACCGCGCACCCCGTAGGTTGCACGCTCGCCGCGCAACCACATGCCGGACGTTCAGCAACCCGCACGCGCAACGGCTCCCTGAAAACAGTCGCTTCATCTCAGTGCCCACCCCGTCTGGCGCCGTCGTAATTTTCCCCAGCGCACGCTTGGGACGTTTCATCTCTCGCGATCATTGCTGATTTTTTCGGGACCCGTTCTTCTTTCGTCACGCCGCCCCAGCTCGAGGGCGGCTTTTTTTATGCTGCTCGCATCGACCGCGTCACCCGCTCTCAAAATGCGCCGCGCGCTCGGTCGCTTGCGCCGTTCCTCCGCGGTGGAGAATACCGCCAACTTCTTCGCGCTCCATCGCCGGCGCGCTCAACAACGCCTCCACGGCCGCTTCGTTCGCGGCACTTGGTTGCACACGGCCGATTATCTTTCCGCTCATCGCGACCGCGGCACGTATCATCCCAGCGCCGAAACGGGCGGCCGCACCTACGTTCCACCGCCCACATTTCTCCCGTCCACTTCCCTCAGCTCACCGGGAAACCACATTCGCTTCACCCGTCGCCCCGCCGGCATCGCCGAGCTGGTGCGTCCTTGGATCGTCGGCCACAGCGGCGCCGTCATCGGCAGCGATCGCCACTTGCTCTGGGATCTCTCCTACGAATGGCCGGGACGCCCCCAATCGCACACCACCTATCAACTGACCCATCTCGACGCCGTTCCGCTTCCCGGAATCACGCTCACGCTCGCCGCGATGTCCGCGGAAAAAAATTACTTCCATCTCCTCCTCAACAGCCTCGCTCGCCTCGCCTATCTCTCCGCCCTCCCCGCCCATCTTTCTCCCGATCGCTATCTGATCAGCGGCCGCGTCACCCCCTTCATCTCCGAAGCGCTCGCCCTTTTCCGAATCGACCGCGCTCGCATCGTCGGCACCGCCGACTTTCCCGCCTCGCGTCCCGAAATCCTCGTCGCTCCGCCGCTCGTGAATCACCCGTTCGTGGTGCCCGCACACGTTTGCGAATTCCTTCACCGCTCCATCGTCGGCTCACGTCCCGTCACCCCTCCACGCCGCCGCATTTTCATCGATCGCTCCGACGCGCCTTACCGCCGCATCGCAAATTTCGACAACCTTCTTCCCACGCTCGATTCCCTCGGCCTTGAACCCATCCAGCTCGCCGGCCGCAGCCTCGCCGAACAAGCCGCTCTCTTCCACGACGCCGCACTCGTCGTCGCCAATCACGGCGCCGCCCTTTCCAACCTCGTCTTCTGCCGCCCAGGCACCCGCGTCATCCAGATTCTCGCCCCCGGCATGATGGAGCGCGAATACCGCACCCTCTCCCACCACGGACATCTCCGACACGACTATCTCGTGGCTGAATTCGCCCACTCGTCCGACGCCCACCTGCCGCGCAAAGACCGCGACCTGATCCTGCCTGCCGACTCCCTCCTTCGCGCCGTCGAATCCAACCGCGCGGTTCCTTTCTGACGTTCACCATCATGAACCACACTCCTTCCCGCCCCTCGCTCATCGTCAGCACCTCCGACAATCCCGTCGCCCTCGATCTCGTCCTCCAGGGCGTGAGCCTCCAATCCCGCGCTCCCGCCGAGCTCCTGATTGCCGACGACGGCTCCGACGATGTCACCAAACAACTGATACAAAAGTGGGCCGCGCGTTTTTCTTTCCCCGTTCAACATTTCTGGCAGCCGCACATCGGCTTCCGCAAGACCGTCATCCTCAACCGCACCGTCCGCGCCTCCACCGGCGATTACCTCGTCTTCATCGATGGCGATTGCCTCCCGCACCGCCACTTCATCGCCGATCATCTCCGCCACGCCGAACCGCGCACCTTCGTCCAGGGCCGCCGCGCCGGCATCCGCGCCCGCTACGTTCGTCGCGTTTCTCCGCCCCACCTTCACCCTCTCTTCCTTTTTCTCACCCGCCGTCTCTACGGTCTGAAACGCGGCCTGCGCCGCCCGTGGCCCATCGTCCGCATCAACGACCGCAGTCTCATCCAGGGCTGCAATTTCGCCGTCTGGCGCGACGATTTTGTCCGCGTCAACGGCTACGACGAATCCTTCGTCGGCTGGGGACACGAGGACACCGAGCTCGCCGAACGGCTCTGCAACTCCGGCCTCACCTGCAAAACGATCGTCGGCCAGGCCATCGTTTACCACCTCGATCACCCGCGCGTCGCCCGCTACCGCACACACGTCAACGAGCGCATCCTCGAACGCACCAAACGCGAAAAGCGCACCCGCTGCGAACGCGGCATCACCGCCGAATCCACCGCCGCCTCCTGAATCGCCCCGCGTCTCTTCGTCCCGCTCCAACCTGTCCGCATGCTTCTCCACTACTACAACGCCCTCCCCAATTTCGGCGACCGCCTCAATCCGTGGCTCTGGCCCCAGCTTCTTCCGGGCTGTTTCGACACCGACAAATCCACCGTCTTCCTCGGCATCGGCACCATCCTCCAAGACACTTTGCCCAACGCCGACCGCTACATCGTCCTCGGCTCCGGCACCGGCTACGGCCGCCCGCCCGCGCTCGACGAACGCTGGCGTTTCTACGCCGTCCGCGGCCCGCTCACCGCCCAACTCCTTTCACTCCCCGACGAAATCGCCGTCACCGATTCCGCCTACCTCCTCCACCAAGTCCCGCTCCCCGCGCCGCTCGATGGTCCTTCCATCGGCTTCATGCCGCACTGGCGCTCGCTTCGCCGCATCCCCTGGCGCGCCATCTGCGAATGGTCCGGCCTCCGCTTCATCAATCCGATGTGGTCCGTCGAACGCACCCTCGCTGAACTCCGCGGCTGCGATGTCGTCATCGCCGAAGCCATGCACGGCGCCATCACCGCCGATCTTCTCCGCATCCCGTGGTTCCCCGTCCGCCTCGGCTCGCACTTCCTCGATTTCAAATGGCGCGACTGGCTCGCTTCCATCGAGGTCGACTGCACCGCCCTTCCACTCACGCCCATGGATCCGTGGTGCGAACACCAGCCCCGCGACACCCGCCTCGCCAAAGCCGCCCGCCAAACCGTCAACGTGGTCAGCTACTACGTCCGCAGCATCCCGCTTGTATCCGAACTTCGGACACTCCGCCGCTCCTTCGAACAAAAACAACGCTCCCCCTTCCTCAGCTCCAACCGCGTCTTCGCCAACCGCACCTCCACCCTCGCCTCCCGCCTCGACGCCATCCGCCACCACCTCCACACCCCCGCCTAACGAGAGAGACTCTGATGGAACGCGATGCCCCCACCGCGCTTTCCACCTCGTCCGCCGCTCCCCCAATCCCACTTTCGGGACACCCCAATCCCGTGATTGATGCGCCCACCCCGACGCATCACCCGTCGTAAAATTTCTACGACCTACGCCGCAGCGACTTACCCATTCTTCCGCCCGCTGGCACACCGCGTGCAAATATCCGCGCACGCATGGACATTCCGCGCCCCGACCAATCGAAAGCCAAACGCAAGAAGCGCATCATCTACGGCTCCATCGCCGCCCTCGCGCTCATCGGCATCACCGTAGCTCTCGCCCGCCTCAAACCCGCCGCACCCACCGTCGAGCGCAATCTCGTCTGGATCGGCACCGTCACCCAGGGCCAGATGCTCCGCCAGGTCCGCGGCCTCGGCACCCTCGTTCCCGAGGAAATCACCTGGATCGCCGCGCGCACCCAGGGCCGCGTCGACAAAATCGTCCTCCGCCCCGGCGCGCCCGTTACGCCCGACAGCGTGATTCTCCTTCTCACCAATCCCGACGTCGTTCGCGCCGCCGACGACGCCGCCTCCCAACTCAAAGCCGCCGAAGCCGAACTCGCCAATCTCGAGGTCCAACTCCAAAGCACCGTCCTCGCCGCCGAAGCCGCCGCCGCCAGCGCGAAAGCCGACTACGAACAATCCCGCCTCCGCGCCGAAGTGAACGAACAGCTCTTCGCCGACGGCCTCGTTTCCTCCCTCGACCTCCAACTTTCCAAGGTCACCGCCGATCAGGCTAACACCCGCAATCAAATCGAACAAAAGCGCTACGCCTTCACCAAGGAATCCATCGCCCCCCAACTCGCCGTCAAAGCCGCCGAGGTCGATCGCCTCCGCTCCCAAGCCAAACTCCGCCAGGAAGAACTCGACGCACTCACCGTTCGCGCCGGCATGAACGGCATCCTCCAAATCCTTCCCGTCGAGGTCGGCGCCCAAGTCCAGCCCGGCAGCAACCTCGCCCGCGTCGCCGACCCGCTCCGCCTCAAAGCCGAAATTCGCATCGCCGAAACCCAGGCCCGCGACATCGAAATCGGACAACTCGCCTCCGTCGACACCCGCAACGGCGTCGTCGCCGGCAAGGTCGGCCGCATCGATCCTTCCGTCCAAAACGGCACCGTCACCGTCGACGTCTTCTTCACCGAAGAACTCCCGCGCGGCGCCCGCCCCGATCTCTCCGTCGACGGCACCATCGAACTCGAACGCCTCGACAACGTCGTTTACGTCCAGCGCCCCGCCTTCGGCCAGGAACGCTCCACCGTCGGCATCTTCAAACTCGACGCCGACGGCGTTTACGCCACCCGCACCCAAGTCCAGCTCGGTCGCAGTTCCGTGAATACAATCGAAGTCGTCAACGGACTCGCCCCCGGCGACCGCGTCATCCTCTCCGACATGTCCCAGTGGGACTCCAACGACCGCATCAAACTTAATTAAGTCCGACAAGATTCTGTAACCTTTCACCCCCTTCCCGTGTTTCGATCCCATCGCCCCGCTTAGCCTCCCAACTCCCAGATCTCAGATTTGAAATCCTAAATCTCCCCCCAACCCCAAACTCCAAACCCCAAACTCCCAACTCATCCTCCCATGCCAGAATCACTCATCAAACTCGAAGGTGTCACCAAAGTCTTCCTGACCGACGAAGTCGAAACCCACGCGCTCTCCGGCATCCACATGGAGATCCTCAAGGGCGAATACGTCTCCATCGCCGGCCCATCCGGCTGCGGCAAATCCACCCTCCTCTCCATCCTCGGCCTCCTCGACTCGCCCACCGACGGCACCTACATGCTCAACGGCCGCCCCGTCCAAGGCCTCTCGCTCCCCGAGCGCGCCCGCATCCGCAACCGCGAGATCGGTTTCATTTTCCAATCTTTCAATCTCATCGGCGACCTCACCGTTTACGAAAACGTCGAGCTCCCGCTCACCTACCGCGGCATGCCCGCCAGCGAACGCAAAGCCGCCGCGATGGAAGCCCTCGAAAAAGTCGGCATGGGCCACCGCGCCAAACACCTCCCCTCCCAACTCTCCGGCGGTCAACAACAGCGCGTCGCCGTCGCCCGCGCCCTCGCCGGCAAACCCGCCGTCCTCCTCGCCGACGAACCCACCGGCAACCTCGATTCGAAAAACGGCGACGCCGTCATGCAGCTCCTCTCCGATCTGCACAAGGGCGGCGCCACCATCGTCATGGTCACCCACGACGCCCGCTTCGCCCGCAATGCCGATCGCACCATCCACATTTTCGACGGCCGCGTCGTCCAGGAACAGGTCGAGTCCGACCCCACCCGTGCCTGATCGCCGCGCGTAGCGGCACGCCTCCGCGCGTGCCGTTTTTCTCCCCGTGCCCACCCCACGCACCACCCTCTGGTCCCAACGCCACCAACATTGGCTGCGCCACCTCGAGCGGACCAATATCCCCGCGTTCCGCTTCGAACGCCCCAACGGCCCGCGTCTTCGCAATCTCCCCGACTGGAGTCGTCTTCAGCCGGCCACCGTAGCCACGAGCGTGAGCGAGTGGAAACACGCCGCGCGCTGACCCTCGCACTCTCCCGTCCGCGGTCATCCCTTTCGCCGCAGCTTTCGCGCGCGCCCCCGTGTGATTCCACCGCGCCCACCGCGCCCGTGCTCCTGCTCGTAATCGTGCTCGTGCTCGCCGGCTCGATCACGAGCACGAGCAAGATCACGAGCACGTTCCCGCTCTCAACTCCCACTCTCAACTCTCAACCCTCATCTCCCACCTCTCGTGCGCATCGCCCTCCGCTCCCTCCTAAAATCCCCCGCGTTCACCGCGATCGCACTCCTCACGCTCGCGCTCGGTATCGGCGTGAACACGTCGATGTTCAGTCTGCTCGACGCGCTGCTCCTCCGCCACGCACCTTTCCCTCGCAGCACCGAGCTTCACCAAATCATCGCCGACACCCGCCAAGGCCCGCGCTACCAATTCTCCGAGGTCGAAACCCGCGAAATCCGCGAGCGCTCCAGCTCCTTCAGCTCGATCACCACCTTCCGCTACAACCAGGTCGCTCTCGCCGAACCCGGCCGCCCCGCCGAACGCGTCCTCAGCATCCTCGCGTCCGCGGAGTTCTTCGACACCTTCGGCGTCCAACCTTTCCTCGGCCGCACCTTCACCGCCGACGAAACCCGTCCGGGCAACAACCAGGTCATCGTTCTCAGCCACCGTTTCTGGCAACAACGCTTCGCCGGCTCGCGCGAGGTCATCGGCCGCACGCTCCGCCTCGATGGCGAACTGGTCACGATCATCGGCGTCATGCCCGCGAGCTTCGACTGGCGTTTCCTCTGGGGCATGACCGCCTTCTGGCGTCCGATCAACTACAGCCCCGATCAACTCAACAGCCGCACGTATCGAACCTTCAGCCTCGTCGGCCGCCTCGCCCCCGGCGCCACGCCCGAACAAGCCGCCGCCGAACTCGGTCCCGTCGCCGCGAATCAAAAGAAAGATTTTCCCCAAGACTACAACGAGCTCACCTACCGCGCCACCGTCCTCCACGTGGCCCAAATGGACGACACCAGCCGCCAGATCACCTGGATGCTCGTCGGTCTCTCCGGCTTCGTCCTCCTCATCGCCTGCGCCAATCTCGCCAACCTCCAACTCGCGCGCGCCACCACCGCCATGCGCGACTTCGCCATCCGCACCGCTCTCGGCGCCTCCCGCGCCCGCCTCATCCGCGACCAGCTCGTCGAATGCCTGATCCTCTCCTTCACGGGCGGCGCGCTCGGCATCCTTCTCGCCTTCTGGATCAACCACGCCCTCAGCGCCAGCATCCAAATCGCCGGCGAACCCAACGGCCTCGATCTCCGCCTCAACGGTTTCGTCCTGCTCATCGCCTTCCTCGTCGCCGCCGTCACCGGCATCATCTTCGGCATCGTCCCCGCCCTCATCTCCTCGCGCGCCGACGTCGTCGAAGCCCTGAAATCCCAATCGCGCGGCTCCACCGGCGCCCGCGGCCAAAACCGCATGCGCCAAGCCCTCATCGTCGCTGAGGTCACTCTCGCGCTCGTTCTTCTCGGCGGCGCCGCCGTCATGCAGCGAGGCTTCGAAAACTTCATTCAACGCAGCCCGGGCTGGGACACCACTCGCCTCCTCTCCGGCACGCTGCCCATGCCCGAAGCCCGCTTCCCCCAGCCCGCCGACCGCATCGAATTCCATCGCAAAGTCCTCGATCGCATCGCCGCCCTCCCCGGCGTCGAAGCCGCCGCTCTCGCCACCGGCGTTCCCATCTACGGCTACGGCACCGAGCGCGCCATTCACACCGAGCAACAAGACACCTCCAACACGTCCAATCTCCCGCTCGCCAGTCACGTGATGATCACCGCCGATTTCTTCAACGTCCTCGGCGTCCCCCTTCTCGAGGGCCGCATGTGGCCCGCCGACATCAAGCCCGACGACCCTCACGTCATCGTCATCAACCAATCTCTCGCCCGCCAACTCTGGCCCAACGAAAGCGCCCTCGGCAAACGGCTCGCTTCCATCAACGGCGCCGAATCCACCTGGAGCGAAATCATCGGCGTGGTCCGCGACGCCGACTCCCCCGGCGCCATCGGCAATCCCAACACGCCCTACCAGGTCTTCCGCCCGCTCGTCCACGAGCCCTGGAGCTGGGTCCGCTTCGCCATCCGTTCTTCCGCGCCCGCCGCGATGATCGAAACCGTTCGCCGCGCCATCGCCGAGGTCGATCCCGATCTCCCCGCCGACGAAGTCATGACCGTCTCGCAAGCTCTCGATCGCTCGCATCACAACATCGTCATCGTCGCCAATCTCCTCATCGGCTTCGCCCTTCTCGGACTCATCCTCGCCGCCGTCGGTCTCTACGGCGTCATCTCGAATCTCGTCGCCCAACGCACCGGCGAATTCGGCATCCGCCTCGCCCTCGGCGCGAGCCCCTCGAACGTCCTCCATCTCGTCCTATCCCACGGCGCCAAACTCACCGCGATCGGCCTCGTCCTCGGGTTCGCCGGCGCCTACGGCGTCAGCCGCCTGCTCAACGCCATGATGCCGCGCCTCGTCAGTCCCGACCTCCTCGCCCTCGCCGGCATGGCCGTCCTGCTCCTCCTCGTCGCCCTCCTCGCCAGCTGGCTCCCCGCTCGGCGAGCAACCTTGGTGAATCCGCTCGACGCTCTGCGCGCCGAATAACGAAATTTCCGATCCGCCATAGCTTCAGCGAAGGCGGACCGGCGAGCAACCTTGGTGAACCCGCTCGACGCCCTCCGCGCCGAATAACAAAGCGAAACACGACGGAGAAAGATACCCGCCGCCCTCGAGCCCGAGATCGTGCTCGTAATCGTGCTCGTGCCCGTGCTCGTGCTCGACGCATTCCCCTGATCGATCACGATCACGAGCAAGATCACGAACACGCGCCCGTTGTTCGTGATTGATCCCACCCCATGCTCGCCCCGCTCCGCCAAGCCCTCCGCTCCCTCGCGAACTCCCCCGGCTACACCGCCATCGCCCTCCTCACCCTCGCCCTCGGCATCGGCGTCAACACGTCGATGTTCAGCGTCGTCGACGCCCTCCTCTTCCGCAGCGCACCGTTCCCCCACTCCGCCCAACTCTTCGAAGTCGCCGCCTCCACCCGCACCGCCGACTCACGCCCCTACTCCTACGACGAGCTCCGCGAGATCCGCGAACAACTCACCGCGTTCTCCTCGCTCACCACCGTCGGCACCACCCAATACACCACGTCCGAACCCGGCCAGCCCGCCGAACGCATCACCGGCACCCTCGTCTCCGAAGATTTCTTCAACACCTTCGGCGTCGCCCCGCTCATCGGCCGCGCCTTCTCCGCCGAAGAACACCAACCCGGCCGCAACCAGGTCATCCTCCTCAGCCACGCTTTCTGGCAACTCCGCTTCGGCGGCGCGCAAGACGTCCTCGGACGCTCCATGCGGCTCGACGGCCATCCCGTCACCATCATCGGCGTCATGCCGCCGTCTTTCGACTACCCCATGCTCTGGGGCCGCACCGCGTTCTGGCGCCCGCTCAATTTCACCCCGGAGCAAATGAAATGGCGCGACTACCGCATGTTCAGCCTCATCGGCCGCCTGCCCGAAACCACCAGCCCCGCGCGCGTCGCCGCCGAACTCACGCCCACCGCCGTCGATCAGGAAAAACGCTTCCCCGAATCGTATTCAGGAATCCGCTACCGCGCCGTTCCGCTTCACGAGTCGCTCATGGACACCCTCGGCCGGCGCATCTCCTGGCTCCTCCTCGGTCTCGCCGCCTTTGTTCTCCTCATCGCCTGCGCCAATCTCGCCAACCTCCAACTCGCCCGCGCCACCGCCAATCTCCGCGATCTCGCCATCCGCGCCGCCCTCGGCGCCTCCCGCGCCCGCCTCATCCGCCAACAACTTCTCGAATCCGTCCTCCTCGCCCTCGGCGGCGGCCTCCTCGGCCTCGCTCTCGCTTTCGCCCTCAATCGCATCATCGACCGCCACTTCATCCTCGCCGGCTCCGCCAACTCCCTCGACCTCTCCCTCGATCCCCAAATCCTCGCGCTCACGTTCGCCGTTTCACTCGTCACCGGTCTCCTCTTCGGCCTCGTCCCCGCGTGGTTCGCCTCGCGCACCGACGTCAACAGCGCCCTCAAATCCCAAGCCCGCGGCTCCACCACCGGGCGCGGCCATCACCGCATCCGCCAGCTTCTCATCGTCGGCGAGGTCGCCCTCGCCCTCGTCCTTCTCGGCGGCGCCGCCATCCTCCAACGCGGCTTCTCCGAACTCCTCGATCGCCGCACCGGTTGGGACACCGACCGCATCGCCGCCGCCGCCATCCCCATTCCCCAAACCCGCGAAGACCTCCAATCCGACGACCAACGCATCGAACTTTTCCGCCGCCTCGAAGAACGCCTGAAACGCATCCCCGGCGCCGAACACGCCGCGCTGGCCACGTCGCTGCCGATTTTCTCCCACAACTCCGAACGCCAGGTCTTCACCGACGGACAAGCCCAGGGCGATCCCAACCTTCCTTCCGCGTTCACGATCATCGTCACGTCCGACTACTTCGCCGCCATGGGCATCCCGCTCGTCGAAGGCCGTATCTTTTCTCCGGATACCAAACGCACCGATCCCCAGGTCGCCGTCATCAACGAATCCCTCGCCCGTCGTCTTTTTCCCAACGACATCGCCATCGGCAAACGCATCGCCGCCATGGACAGCGGCACACCTTACTGGGCCGAAATCATCGGCGTCGTCCGCGACGTCGATGTCGCCGCCAACACCCGCGATCCGTCCACGCCTTACCACCTCTACAAACCCGTCAACCAGGAGCCGTGGGGCTTCATCTTCGCCGTCCTCCGCAGCCCCGCTCCCGACGCCCTCGTCGAAACGCTCCGCCGCGCCATCTCCGAAGTCGATCCCGACCTCGCCGCCGCCTACGCCGGCTCCGTCCACCAACTCGTCGACCAACAGCAGCACAACCTCCGCCTCGCCGGCAAAACCCTCACCGCTTTCGCACTGCTTGGCCTCCTCCTCGCCGCCATCGGTCTCTACGGCGTCATCTCCAATCTCGTCGCCCAGCGCACCGGCGAATTCGGCATCCGCCTCGCCCTCGGCGCGCAACCTTCCGCCATCCTTCAACTCGTCCTGCGCCACGGCCTGACCCTCTGCGCCATCGGCATCGCCCTCGGCCTCATCGGCGCCTTCATCCTCGCGCGCTTCCTGTCGTCTCTCATGCCTCGCGTCGCGAGCCTCGACTGGCTCGCCCTCCTCGCCGTCGCCTCGACGCTCTTCGTCACCGCCGTCCTCGCCTGCCTCCTCCCCGCGCGGCGCGCCACCAAAGTCGACCCGCTCACCGCCCTCCGCGCCGAATAATCTTTCTCTCCTTCTCGTCACCCGCCCTGACGAAAGAAAAAGATAAAGAGGAAAGAAGTCCTCCCCCCCACGACGCCTCCGTCGTGCTCGTGCTCCTATCGTGCTCGTGATCGTAATCGTGCTCGTGCTCGCGCTCACGACACAGCCCCAGCGCCGGTAGGACAGCCCTCCACACGCGCCCGAACGCATCCCATTCGCGGGAAACCCCGGTTCCGTTTTCAACACCCCGCGCGGCGCCCCTTCGCCCACCACAATATTTAAGTCGCTCACCCCGAGCATCTAGCATCGACGCGCCGTCCCCTGGCACGCCGCGTGCAAACCTCCCTCACCCCGCCGCCCACCCTCACCCTCACCCTCACTCTCACTTTCACTTTCACCCTCACTTTCACTTTCACCTCCATGAACGATCTCCGCTTCGCCTTTCGCCAACTCGCCAAATCCCCCGGCTTCACCACCGTCGCCTTGCTCACCCTCGCGCTCGGGATCGGCCTGAACACTTCGATGTTCAGCGTGATGAATCTCCTCATCCTCAAGCCGCTGCCCTACCCCGAAGTCTCCCAACTGTCGCGCATCTACCGCACCAATCCTCAGAGCAACACCTCCGATCACTCCGCCTCCGATTACCTCGAGCTCCAACGCGAAGCCTCCGACTTCGCCCAAATCGCCGCCTTCCAGCTCTGGGGCTACACGTTCGCCGTCGACGGCCGCCCGCCGATGAACGTCAGCGCCCTCCGCGTCTCCGGCAATTTCCTCCCCACCCTCGGCCTCCAACCGCTCCTCGGGCGCTGGTTCACCGCCGAGGAAGACCAGCCCGGCAATCACGTCATCATCCTCAGCTACGAAACCTGGCAGGCCCACTTCGGCGGCGATCCCAACATCGTCGGTCGCTCCGTCCGCGTCGAAAGCGAGTCCATGACGATCATCGGTGTCATGCCCGCCGAATTCTCCTCCGTCTTCCTCTGGGGTCCCGCCGACATCCTCCGTCCGATGGGTCTCTCCGCCACCGAAAAAGAAAACCTCGGCGAGATGAAAACCTCCATCCTCGCCCGCCACGCCCCCGGCGTCTCTCTCGAACAATTCAACACCCGCCTCGCCACCGTCGCCGAACAACTCAAGGCCACGCGCCCCGCCAATCGCAGCGAAGACGGCCTCCGCGCCGTCTCGATCGAATCCCTCGCCCGCAACATCAACTCGAAACTCATCTCGTGGCTCATGGTGGGACTCGCCGGCTTCGTCCTCCTCATCGCCTGCGCCAATCTCGCCAATCTCCAACTCGCCCGCGCCGTCGCCCGCTCCCACGAATTCGCCATCCGCGCCGCGCTCGGCGCATCCCACTCCCGGCTCCTTCGCCCCCAACTCGCCGAAAGCCTCATCCTCTCTCTCGCCGGCGGCGTCCTCGGCATCCTCGTCGCCATCTGGGCCAACGACTGGCTCTCCAGCCGCATCGCCGCCACCAACGTTTTCCATATCACGCTTTCCCTCGACTGGCGCGTCCTCACGTTCGCCCTCGCGCTCGCCGCTTTCACCTCCGTCCTCTTCGGCCTCGTCCCCGCCTGGCGCGTCAGCCGCATCCGCGGCTACGAAGCGCTCAAAACCAGCACCCGCGGCAACACCGGCGATCGCGCCCAACACCGCGTCCAGCGAGCCCTCATCGTCAGCCAGTTCGCCAACGCCCTCATCCTTCTCATCACCGCCGCCGGCTTCCTCCGCGGCGTCGACCAACTCGTCAATGTCAACCCCGGTTGGGAACAGGAAAAAATCCTCCAGGCCGTCATCAAACTCCCCGACGCGAAATACTCCTCGCCCGAACAGATCACGTCGTTTCACAACCGCATCGAGGAAAGCCTGCGCGCCCTCCCCGGCGTCGAAAACGCGACCGTCGCCTACACGCTGCCCGTTTTCCAATACCTCACCAACCGCTCCATCGTCGCCCAAGGCCAGCCACCCGTTCCCGCCGGACACGAGCCCGTCGCCTACATCAACGGGGTCTCGCCGTCCTATCTCCCCACCCTCGGCATCAACGTGCAGTCCGGCCGCAACTTCACCGCGTCCGACACCCACACGTCCGTCCCCGTCGCCATCATCAACGCGTCTCTCGCGCAGACGTTGTTCCCGGGCGAAGACCCCATCGGCCGCCGCATCGGCAACCCCGATCCCGCCAACCCTCAATGGCTCGAAATCGTCGGCGTCGTTCCCGACGTCGAACGCGCCGTCGGCGCCGTGCCCAGCATCAGCCCTTTTCTCATCCTCCGCCCCATCGTTCAGGATCCGTGGACCTACTTCACCGTCGCCGTCCGCTCCTCCAATCCCACCGCGCTCGCCGAACCGATGCGCCAGACGATCACCTCGCTCGATCCCGACATTTCTCCCGATCAATTCGGCACCATCGAAAACGCCACGCAGCTCGTGACCGGTAGCGTGCAGACCCTCTCTTCCGTCCTCCTCTCCTTCGCCTTGCTCGGACTTTTCCTTGCCGCCATCGGCATCTACGGCGTCATCGCCCGCATCGTCGTCCAACGCACCCCCGAGATTGGCGTGCGCATCGCCCTCGGCGCACAGCTTCACGACGTCGTCCGCATGATCCTTTTCTCCGGCCTGCGGATGACGCTTCTCGGCACCGCCATCGGCCTCCTCGGCGCCTTCGCCCTCGGTTGGATCCTCAAACACGCCGTGCCCAACTCCGGTTCCTCCGACCCGCTCCTCACCGCCGCCGTCACGCTCGGCCTGATCGCCGTCGGCCTCCTCGCCTGCTGGCTCCCCGCGCGCCGCGCCGCCCGCATCGACCCCATCACCGCCCTCCGAGCCGAGTAACCGATCCTCCTCTTTCGTAGCACGGGCAATCTGCCCGTGCCCCTCCCTCTAGGGCGGGTCTCCCGCCCCCGCCGATGCGCCGCACCTCCAACCAACCCGCCAACCTGAAGATCACCCCCACCCCGTAGCCCAAGCGTCCCCGCCTTCCACCACGTCCCACCGTCGTGCTCGTGCTCATGCTCGTGCTCGTGCTCGTGCTCCCGGTCGCTTCCACCCGCCTCTCCCGACCCCGATCCCGATCACGATCCCGAATCAAGAC
>JAFAAS010000006.1 GCA_023426435.1 Verrucomicrobiota bacterium
GGAAGACCGCGGTGTCGGTCGCTCCCTCGATGGTCATGCAGGCGCTGCTCCCGTCCAACCGCACCGAGGAGATCATCGTCGTGGTGCGCCAGTGACCATGCGGAGCGTGGCAAACCAGGCGCTCGCCTTTTGGCGCCCGACCGCGCAGCCGGGTCAGGTTCGTCTTGGCCGCCGACTCGTCGATGAAGACAAGCTTCGCCGGGTCGAGCCCGCGTTGGCGCCGCTGCCAGCGGCGCCGGTCCCTCGCCACGTCCGCCCGGTTTTGTTCAGCGGCATGCAGCGTCTTTTTTTATATGTCAGACCCAGCTTGGCCAAAACCTGGTGGATCGCCGCCACGGTGCAGTCCAAGCCCAACCGCTCCTTCATCTCCGCCAGCGTCACATCCGGCTCCTTCGCCACGAGCGCCTTCAGCGCTCCACCATGTTCGGGCATCAGCTTGGCCTTGCGTCCACAAAACCGATACCGCGGCCTCAGATCCCCGGTCCGGCTCTGTTGCTGCAACAACTTCTTCACCATCCCCAAGGACACTTTGAAGCGCTTCGCCACTTCCTCCCGGGTGCCCTCCTTCCGCTCGTAGGCTTCCACGATCCTCTCCCGTAGATCCACCGAAATTGGTTTTCTCATACCCCGCACCTTACACCATCTTCTTCTCCGTGGCTATAACTTTAATTGAAACGCTCTAGCCCTTCCGGTGAACCACAGAGGCACAAAGGCACGGAGAGATCCCGTGGCCTTGCTCTGTGTGCTCGGTGCCTTCGTGGTTTAAATCGGGTTTTCCGACTCGGCCGACGGCTGTGATGATTTAATATGTATAGGACGCGGGTTTGAAGCGGGCGGCAGCTCAGCGTTTGGAGTCGTCGTGGAGGGCACCGCTCCATTTCAGTTTTTCGCGGACGACGGAGAAGTGGGAGTAGTCGATGCGTTGGGCGAGGGGGAGGCGGAGGGAGGAAATGGTGATTTCGATGGGCGAATCGACGCCGACCTTGAGGTCGCGTTGGCCATCCATCGCGACGAGGAGGCGGGAATCGGCGGAGCGGTTGAAGACGCGGAGGCAGACTTGGTCGCGGAAGATGATGGAGCGATTGCTCAGGGTGTGGGGGCAGATCGGCGTCATCGCGATGACGGCGGCATCGGGATGGATGAGCGGGCCGCCGGCGGAGAGGTTGTAAGCGGTGGAGCCGGTGGGGGTGGAAAAGATGAGGCCGTCGCAGGTGTAGTTGGTGACGAGTTCGTTGTCGGCGTGGACCTCGAGTTGGACGAGGCGGGAGTTGATGTCGCTTTTGACGAGGACGTCGTTGAGCGCGAGATCGTGCGAGCCGGGGCCGGTGCAGCACTCGATGAGCGAGCGATGGGCGAGTCGGTAGGCGCCGGCGAGGAGTTCGGCGAAATGGGCGCGGGCTTCGTCGGCGGAGAACGTGGTCAGGAAACCGAGACTGCCGCGGTTGACGCCGATGATGGGGACCTGTTGGTGCGCGGCTTCGCGCGCGACGCCGAGGAGAGTTCCGTCGCCGCCGATGACGCAGCAGGCGTCGTAGCCTTCGAGGTAGCCGGAAGGGAGCGGGAACTGCGTGGTCTGGGTGGAGGTGACACCGGCGGCGGTGGCGATGGTGACGAGCTCGTGGGCGAGTTCGAGGGCGCCGGATTTGTCTTCGTTGATGACGAAGGCGAGATGGCGGATGGGTTTCATTGAAGGGGTGACCACGGATGGAGACTGATGAACACGGATTTGCCGGATGTCAGAAGGAAACTTGAATCGCGCTGAGGAGGCGGAAAGCGGAGGCGCGCGAATGTAATATAATGTATGACTAAATGGCTTGGGTTTGGGGGGAAGGCGGTGTGGCGGTGGGTGAGGAGAGTTTGCGGAGGAGGAGGAGGAATTCGCGGTTGCCGTCGGTGCCGGTGATGGGGGAGTCCATTTCGCCGACGAGGTGGGCGGCGGGGAGTTCGGTGAGGGCGAAGTCGCGGACGGAGGCGAGGGCGGCTTCCTGGATGGCGGCGTCGCGGATGACGCCGCGGCCTTTGTCGACTTCGGCTTTGCCGGCTTCGAACTGGGGTTTCACGAGGGCGATGAGGGTGCCGTTGGGGCGAAGGAGCGGCCAGACGGCGGGGAGGACGGCTTTCAGGGAGATGAACGAAAGGTCCATCACGATGAAATCGAAGTCGCGGCGCGGGAGAGCGGCGGCGGTGAGGTGGCGGGCGTTGATTTTTTCGAGATTGGTGACGCGAGGGTCGGAGCGGAGTTTGGCGTGGAGCTGGGCGCGGCCGACGTCGACGCAGACCACATCGGCGGCGCCGGATTGGAGGGCGCAGTCGGTGAAGCCGCCGGTGGAGGCGCCGACGTCGAGCACGTGGGCGTTGCGGAGATCGAGGGCGAAACGCTCGATGGCGCCGGCGAGTTTTTCGCCGCCGCGGGAGACGAAGCGCGGGGGTTGTTCGATGGTGAAATCGAAGTCGGCGGGGAACTCGCGACCGGGTTTGTCGAGGCGTTGGGTGCCGTGGAGGACCCGACCGCTCATGATGAGCGCTTTCGCTTGGGCGCGGGAGGCGGCGAGACCGCGGGAGACGAGGAGCTCGTCGAGGCGAAGTTTTTTGGCGGTGCTCATGCGCGCTTTTGGAGCCGCGATGAACGGGCGGGAAGTTTTTGGCGGGCGGGGGACCAGCAGGTGGTGCGGCCGCCGATTTCGGCGCGTTCGAGGAGGGCGCCGGTTTTGGGGCAGCGGCCGCCGTCGCGCCAGCGGTGATGGAAGAGCCAGGACTCGGGGATGTGGACGTTGAGGTCGGGGGGGAGGCGGCCGCCGTGGCCGGCGATTTTTTGGAGGGCGTCGCGAGCGACCTCGCGGGTTTTGCGCCAGAGGATTTTGGTTTCGTCGGGCGTGAGTGAGCCGGCCGGGCGGGCGGGATGGATGGCGGCGCGCCAGAGGATTTCGTCGGCCATCCAATTGCCGATGCCGGGGAAGCGTTCCTGCATGAGGAGGACGGCCTTGATCGGGGCGCGGGCGCGGCGTGTTAGAAATTCGGATACGGCGGCGGCGGTGAAGGCGGAGGAGAGGACGGGCGGGGCGATGCGGGTCCACCAGTCGGGGGCGGTTTTGCCGATATGAAACTGGACGCGTCCGAACATGCGCGGGTCGGTGAAAACGAGGGCGTGTTTTGCGGTGAAGAGGACAAGGTGATCGTGTTTGGCGGGCGTGTAGTTGGGGGCATGGACGTAGAGATCGCCGGTCATGCCGAGGTGGAGGCCGAGCCAGGCATCGCCGCTGAAGCGGAAGAGCATTTGTTTTGCGGCGGCTTCGGAGGAGAGGAAGCGGGCGCGGGCGAGGGCGGATTCGATCGCGGATGGATCGGTGCCGCGGAAGACTTTGGCGCGCGGGTGAAGAAGGACGCGGAGGATGCGTTGGCCGAGCGCGGCTTGGTGCCAGCGTTTGCGGAAGAATTCGACTTCGGCGAGCTCGGGCATCGGTGGATTTTCGAATTTCGATTTTGGATTTTCGATTTTGGCGAGCGGCGCGCTCGGAGAGCGCGCCCTGCCTTATTCGAAGTGCCAGGTGTAGGGGTGGGAGGAGAGGAGCTTGGGGCGGGTTTGGGTGATCTGGACGACGTCCTCAATGCGGCAGCCGCCGAGGCCGGGATAGTAGAGGCCGGGTTCGACGGTGACGACGGCGCCGGCGCGGAGCGGAAGGGATCCGGAGGCGGCGAGGCGCGGGGCTTCGTGGACGGCGAGGCCGAGGCCGTGGCCGGTGCCGTGGAAGAAGCCGGTGGAGCCGGATTTCGTGCGGGTGGTTTTGTAGCCGGCGGCGTCGAATGTGTTGACCACTTGTTGATGGACTTCGCGGCCCTCGACGCCGGCGCGGATGGATTTCAGGGCGGCGAGCTGGGCGGTGCGGACGGTTTCGACGAGGCGGCGCTGGGCGTCGGAGGCGCGGCCGCGGAGGTAGGTGCGTGTCATGTCGCCGAAGTATCCGGATTTTGTTACACGCGGGAAGATGTCGATGATGATGAGCTCGTGTGGACGGAGCGGGCCGTGGCCGCGTTCGTGGGGATCGCAGGCTTGATCGCCGCCGGCGACGATGGTGGTGCCGTTGGCTTGTCCGCCCTCGGCCATGATGGCGGATTCGATGGCGAAGCGGAGACGTTCGGACGTGAGCGGTTTACCCTCGTGGAGGAGGGTGCGGCCACGAACTTGGGCGGTGTGGAGGATGGTTTCGGCGACGGTGAAACCGACGGAGCAGAGGCGGTTGCCCTCGCGGATGGCGGCGGCTTCGGCGGCGGATTTGATTTCGCGTTCGGGGAAGAGCGGGCCGCGAGCGAGTTCGAGTTTCAGGCCGAGCTCGCGGAGGCGGAGGTAGAGGGCGGCGGGGAAGTCATCGGCGACGCGAAAGGCATGGATGCGATGAGCGCGAGCGGCGGCGGCGATGATTTCGGCGGGGCCGATGTGTTGGTGTGGGAAAAGTTTGGCGGCGCGATCGCGCCAGACCTCGAGCGGGAGGACGGAGTTGAAGACGCGGGCTTTTTTGACGCGGCCGAATTCGAGGGCGGATTGGAGGGTGATGCGGCGCCGGCCGGAGCCGAAGGCGATGAACGGGTCGTGAACGTCGATGCGGCTGAAGTAGAGCTGGTCGGCGCTGGTGACGGTGTCGGCGTAGAGGAGCGGCGGAAGAGGGGCGCGCGGCATGGCGGGCGAGAGAGAAGTTGAGTTGTGAAGAGCCGCGCATTAGCCACGCGCGTGGTGAAAAACGCAAATTCGGTTTGGCGGCGGGTGACGTCGATGGCGGTGGCGGTGTGGGTGTTGGGCGCGGCGGGATGTCGGGAAGACGTGAAGTGGGAGGAACGCGTAGCGCCGAAGACGGTGGCGGACTGGTTCGAGATCAAAGTCGGGCCGAAGACGGTGCGGATGCAGCTGGCGGTGCGGGAGGCGGAGATGATGCGCGGGTTGATGGAGCGGCGGGATCTCGGGGCGGATGAGGGAATGCTTTTTGTTTATGCGAAGCCGCAGCAGATGAGTTTCTGGATGCGGAATACGCCGACGCCGCTGGACATCGGGTTTTTCAACCGGCACGGGATGCTCGAGGAGATTTATCCGTTGCACCCGTATGATGAGACGCCGGTGCGCTCGCGGAGCACGCTGTTGCAACTCGCGCTCGAAATGAACCAAGGATGGTTTCGCGCGAACGGGGTGCGGCCGGGGATGGAGATCGATATGGCCGCGGTGAAGGCGGCGCTGAAAGAGCGGGGGTTTGAGCCGCGGGAGTGGGGGTTGGAGTAGCGGAGGGCTAAAAGCGGCGCGGCGGGGTCGGGAGACCCCGCCCTACAAATAAGGATGCGGCGCGCTACTTGTCTTTGGGGATTTCGTTGTCGGTTTTCAAGATGATGACGGGGGACTTCGTTTTCACCCAGACTTCGGTCTCTTTGAAGTGTTTGGCGGGGATGTTTTCGAGGGCTTCGCCGACGGTTTTGGCGGGGTAGAGGCGTCCCTTGCGTGTCGCGTTGTAGTCGTAGGCGGCGCGGAAGATGCGCTCCTGGACGGTGGCGGGACTTTCGTCTTCGGGAAGTTGAAGGACCCAGCCGGCGAAATCGGTTTTGGGGAAGCGGTTCTCGGGATCGGAGACGAGGACGACGAACTGCTTTTTGACCGGAGGCGGTTTTTCGCCTTCGTCCTCGGGTTGGACGACGAGGTTGAGCTCTTCGATGACGCGGCGGAGGACGGCGGGATCGATTTCGTTTTTCTTCAGGATCTCAGCGACCTTGCTGACGTCGATTTTGGGCATACGGTGAGGCGTTTTAAGGGCTCACGAATGGACACGAATGAACGGTGATGTAAAGGCAGGTATGACTGACGAATGGTTCGATGTGGTGAAGGAGCGCGACGAGCCGGTGGGCCGGGCGCTGCGGGCGGACGTGCATGCGCGCGGGTTGCTGCATCGGGCGGTGCATGTGCTGGTGTTTGACGAGCACGGGCGGTTGTTTTTGCAGAAACGATCGATGAAGAAGGACACGTCGCCGGGGCTGTGGAATTCGTCGTGTTCGGGTCACGTGGACGCCGGCGAAGAATACGATGTGGCGGCGGTGCGGGAGTTGAAGGAAGAGCTCGGGTTGGAGGTGAAGGAGAAGCCGGAGCGCTGGTTTCGCGTGGAGCCCTGCGAGGAGACGGGGCAGGAGTTTTGTTGGATCTATCGCGTGAAGTCGGGCGGGCCGTTCGTGCTGCATCCGGAGGAGATCGAAGGCGGAGAGTGGCTGTCGCCGGAGGAAGTGACGCGGCGGATCGCGGAAAAGCCGGAAAAGTATGCGCCGGCGTTTCGGTTGATTTGGGGGAGGGCGCGGGGGAAGGGGTAGCGACTGGAGATGTGGACGACTTAGCGCGGACGCAGCCGTGGATTCTTCGCTTCGCTCAGAATGACAAACAAGTGCAGCGATCGGTATTCGCTACATCAAAATTCGGAGGTGGGGCCGGGGCGGGAGGAGCGGCGGCCGGAGAGGGCGCCGGGGCCGGCGTTTTCGGAGAGGCGTTTGATTTCGTCGAATTGCTTTTGCGTGATGAGGCGGCGAGGGAGGCGTCGTTCCGCTTCGGATACGAGGCGGGCGCGGTCGTCGTCGGACGGCGTGTGAGGTTGCCACGGGGTGTGATGGCCCTGGTGGCGGGTCCATTCGATGTTGCCGCCGTGGATGACGGCGCGGACCTGGTATTTGCCCTCTGCGGGATCGCGATTCCACCAACCGAATTCGATGGCCATGGCGCGGGAGTGTCGCGGGCGGTTAGCGCGGGGCGAGTGAAAACTCGGCGAGGGCGGAGCCGGGATGGAAAGCGCCGCGGTGGCGTTCGACGCGGCGAAAAACGATGCGATCAGCGGTGACGTCGATGGCGCCGGCGCGGCAAGGCGGGCAGAAAGAGCCGGTGTTGAGGACGATGAGACCGGACGGTGTGTGCGTCACGCCGCAGCGATGCGTGTGTCCCATGGCGAAAAAACGGGCGGGGAGTTGGTGTTGTTGGACGAAATGGGCGGCGCGCCGCGGAGCATCGCGCCAGGCGCGGAGGACGCGGAAGACGCGGCTGGGCGGCCAGACGGTGTCCTGGAGGAAGCCGAGAAGATAGCGCAGCCCGTGAGGATCGGAGTGATGGCGTTGGGGAATGGCGTAGGCGGCGCGACGGAACGCGGACAGGAAAGGGTGGAGTTGCGCGCGATCGGCGGGGGAGAGAGCGGCGAGTTCACGGGCGACGAGCTGGCGGGCGAGAGGGGCGTCACGACTCCACGGGACGAGATCGTCGAACAAGGCGTCGCCATGCGTGATGAAAAGTGCGCCCTCGAGGAGCGAGTGGTGATGGATTTCGCTGAGGTCGGGGTCGTGGTTGCCCGTGAGGATCGTGGTGGGCGGGGCGGAGTGGGTGAAGAAATGGCGGATGTCGGCGAGGAGGGCGGCGGTGTGGGAAGGGTTGGATGAAGGACGGGTGTCGAGCGTGTCGCCGTTGAGGACGAGTTGGGAGACGCCGTCGAGGAGCGGGTTGAGTTGGGTGAGCGACGTGAGGGCGCTGGAGCGGTCGCCGTAATGCAGGTCGGAGAGGATGCGGAGGAGAGTTGAAGCCACGGGCGACGGTCAGCAGAAGCGGGAGCCGGGCGGGTGGCAAGGGGCGCGGGCTCGATCTAGGAAAGCGCGGTGGGGGCACCGCGCCTCCATTAGCGGTTCGATCGACGACGCGGGTTTAGCGGGCGCCGGGGAGGAGGCCTTTCATGAGGCCGCCGAGGTTGAACTGTTGGTAGCCGGCGGGGATTTCGAAGAGCGAGTCGGGCTGGGAGCCTTTGTCGATGGAGACGGCCTCCATGCGGAATTCCTCCTTGCCCTTCTTGTTTACGGACACGACGCGGAGCGGGAAGAAGTTGCCGCCTTTGAGGGCTTGTTCCCAGCCGGGTCCGGAGGATTTTTTGCGGGACATGGGATTGCCGGCGGAGATGCCGGCGAAAGTGCCGAGTTCGTCGGTGGCCCAGATTTCGGTGGTGGTGCCTTTGTCGCGGGAAATGTATTTGGTGCAATCGTAGCCGAGGATTTGGGCGGTCTCGGTGGTTTTCTCGAGGGAGCCGGCGTGTTCGGCGGCGACATCGGCGACGTCGTCGATCGAGGAACTGAAATACATGTTCTGGCCGGGCATGAGGACGACGACCTCCTTTTTCGCGGAGTTCATGATCGTCGTCATGTTTTGGTTTTGATCGAGAGCGATGTCGGCGCGGACGAGACCGGGTTTGATGGAGTAATCGAGGTGGCGAGCGCCGCCGCGCGGCTCGGTCATTTTCATGCGGATCTTGCCTTCGAAGTCGGCGGCGTGGAGGACGGCGGGGGCGACGGCGAGAGAAGCGGAGAGGAGTAACGAGGGGAGGAGTTTCATGGCGGAAAGGAAGGAATGTAGATGTGAGGCGGGTGCAAACGGGGGAAGGGTGAGGCGGGGGTGGGGGCGTGCTCGTGATCGTGATCGTGCTCGTGATCGACGGGGGCGACGGAGGAAAGGCCGAGCACGATTACGAGCACGAGTCACGAGCACGATCTCTTGGGGCCGGTTCGGCGCTTGCCAGCGCGGGGGTGGAAAGGTGCAGTGCGGGGCATGGCACTTTTGGGCGCGATCGAGACCTTGAAGCAGCAGGTGTATCCGCGGGAGCGATTCGCGGCGACGTGGTCGTATTTGGAGGAATTGTTTGCGCCGGGATCGGCCGCGGCGGAGCGGATGCGGGCGATGGCGGTCGGAGAGACGAAGCGGGTGGAGTTGAGCGGAGGGGCGTTTGCGCTGGAGCAGGTTTATTGGACGAAGATGAGGCCCGAGGGATTTTTTGAATCGCATCGAAAGTTCATCGACGTGCAGGTGATTTTCGAAGGCGAGGAGAGGATGGAAGTGGTGGATGTTTCGCGGGTGACGGTGCGCGAGGCGTATCGGGAGGAGCGGGATCTGGTGGTGTATGAGGATTTCAAGGACGCGTCGGTGCTGGCGTTGGCGGCGGGGGATGCGGCGGTGTTTTTTCCGGCCGATGTGCATATGCCGGGGCTGCGCGATGCGGGCGGGGAGGCGCGGCTGGTGCGGAAGACGGTGGTGAAAGTGCCGGTGGTCGGATGAATTACCGGCATCGGTTTCACGCGGGAAATTTCGCGGACGTGATGAAACACGTGCTGCTGGTGCAGCTCGTGCGGGCGATGCAGCGGAAGGAGAAGGGGTTTTTCTTTTTGGATACGCACGCGGGGCGCGGGGCGTATGATCTGGCGGCGGCGGCGAGAGGGGATTCGCTGGAGCGGGCGCCGGAGTGGCCGGGTGGGATCGGGAAGCTTTGGGCGCAGGATGGGCTTTCGGAATCGTTGAGGGAGTATCGGGAGATCGTGCGGAGTTTCGACGCCGAGAATGGCGGGACGGGCGACGAGCCGAGGTTTTATCCGGGCTCGCCGGCGATTGCGCGGGCGTTGATGCGGGTGCAGGATCGAGTGGCGTTGTGTGAGAAGCAGCCGGAGGAGTTTGCGGCGTTGGAGGAGCGGTTTCGTTTCGCGCCGCGGACGGTGGTGCGCGAGATGGACGGCTATGCGGCGGTGCGAGCGATGCTGCCGCCGCTGGAGCGGCGGGCGCTGGTGTTGATCGATCCGCCGTTTGAAGCGATCGATGAATTTGCGCGAGTGGCGGAGACGATTCGCGAAGGGCTGGCGCGGTTGGCGCAAGGCGTATTCGCGGTGTGGTATCCGCTGACGGAGCGGGCGCGGATCGAAACGTTTTTTGCGGAGCTGCGGACGCTGGAGCTGCCGCCGACGGTGACGGTGGAGATGACGGTCGTGGACGAAGGCGCGGGGTTGAAGATGCGCGGGTGCGGCGTGCTGGTGGTGAATCCGCCGTGGAAGTTCGCGGAGGAGGCAGAAGGGGCGGCGAAGGAATTGTCGCGGGTGTTGGCGGTAGGGGCGGGCGGCGGAGCGCGCGTGGAGTGGTTGGTGGCGGAAAGGTGAGGGGGGCTGAATTGCGCGGTGGGGGCACCGCGCCTCCATTTGAGGGCGGAAAAGAAAACGGCCCCGATTGCTCGGGGCCGTTGAAAGGTTGAACTCGGAGGAGCTCGGTCAGCCTAGAAGCGCATCGGGCTTCCGGACCGCCCGGGCGAGTTCCGCGAGATCGGCGACCGGCGGGACTACGTTGAGGGGCGGGGCTTTGAAGACGGGACGATTCCACTGGATCTCATCGCGGTTCAAAATCCGGACAATCGCCGTCGGCGCCTCGGGAGGCTGCGCATCGTTGATTGGAACGGCAAAGGGCATGACGGGTAGGGGTGACCTTAACTTCGGAACAATGTGCCAACGACCTTAGGAAAAACTTCCGCGTCGGTTGGCGTGAGCGCGGGAGTGAGGTTGAACAAGAGAGAGGAAGCGCGGAGATGGAACTGACGCGCTTCCTCCTCGTTGGTTACGCGACGCGTCGCGCGAGGAGCGGATCCTCGGCGCTCAGCCGTTTCGGCAACACCACCGTGAGCACGCCGTCGTTGATTTCGGCGTGCAGCGCGGGGTAGTCGAAACCGTGTCCCAGGCGGAGGCGCAGCTGGTAATCGCGCTGGGCGGTTTCCAGGTGAAGCGCCTCCCAGTTGACGCGCACGAAATGAGGTTTGCGGGCGGTGACGGTGAGGTCGGGCCCGCGCGCTTCGATCTCGACGCCCGCGGCCTCGACGCCCGGGACGTAGACCGTGAGGTGCACGGCTCCGGGCTGCTCGCGGCAATCGTAGCTCGGCTGGCGGAAGGCGCGATGCGCTGTATCCGAACGGCGAGGACGACGGCGGGCGGGACGGCTGGTTTCGATGATCGTATGCATGGGAAGAAATCGGTGGAGGCGTTGAAGGTAAAAACGAGGATGGGCCTCGGGGCTTGGGGCCGCCGGGCTTCAGGTATTGGTTCTAAACTGGGTCCGTTAAACGGAACGTTTAGGCCTGAGAGCCCGGGCCGGCCTGATGTTGTTTGCTCCAATATTGAGCGACCGAACACATCTGGGCGCGGCAAGAGCGTGCGACGGCCTTCGTAAACGAAGCGCCGGCGGAGCCGCGGAGATGTTTATGGTTAACGGTCATTGGAACGAGGATCACGGTGCACATTGCAGGCGGCGTGCCAAGTGCGAACTGGGATGTGTTTGTGAAGATTGCGTGACGCTGTATCGGCCGACAGCGTGCGTCGTATGAACGATGCGACGACGACGGTGGCGGAGATGAAGGCGCGTGTGCTGGCGTTTGCGCGCGAGCGCGACTGGGAGCAGTTTCACACGCCGAAGAATTTGAGCATGGCGCTCGCGGCGGAGGCAGGAGAGCTGATGGAGCACTTTCTCTGGGGCACGTCGGAGCAGTCGCGTGCGATCGCCGAGAGCGAGGCGAAGCGGGGAAAGATCGCGGAGGAGCTGGCGGACGTGGTGATCTACGCGCTGGAGTTCGCGAATATCACGGGGCTCGATCTGGCGGCGTCGATCGAGGCGAAGATGGCAGCGAATGCCAAAAAGTATCCGGTGGAGAAAGCGCGCGGGCGGGCGGAGAAGTATACGGAGCTGTGAGGCGCCTCTGTAGTGGGAAATTGGAGACGCGGGCGGCGCGACGGCGGGGTGGGAAGTTCCCGCCCTGCGACCGGATCACGGGAGGGGGATGGCGGGCGGGCGATGACAGCCGCAGCCGGGAGCGCAGCCGCCGGACGAAGCGGTGGGGGCAGGGGAGGAGCTCGAGGCACGCTGGGCGACGAAACCGTAGCCACCGGTAATGACGCGGCGGACGGGGTCGCCGGTTTCGGGGTCGCGGGTGAGCGGGGCGTCGTTCATCGATTGACGCACTTCGAAGCGACGGGGTTCGGAGCCGGGTTGTTGCGGAATGGTTTCGTAGATGTAGGTGGCCATTGCGGCGTGTGACCAAAAGAAGAAGGTGATGAAGAGATCGGACGAAACGCTTACGCGTTCCGCTACGGGTTAAAAGACGTCGCCTTTCCAGCCCCACTTGTCGCCCTCGAGGTCGTGGAAGGTGACGTAGATGCGCTCGTTGGAGATGCCAAGATGCTCGTGGAGGAGTTTGGAGAGAGCTTCGCTGAGTTTGCGGGTTTTGCCGGTGGGGAGTCCGATGCTTTTGAGCTCGAGAAATGCGGCGGGATCGTCCGTGCCGGCGAAGAACATGGGAGTGTCGGGTTCCAGCGCGATCATCACGTAGGACTCGGGTTTATCGAGTTCGCGGGCGAGAACGGACGAGGCGGAGCGGAGGATGGCGTCTTCGGCTTTTTCGGTGAGCGGAAGATTGGTCTGGATGTTGAGGTAGGGCATGGCTCGCGTCGGTTGAGGTTGGGCGCTGGAGGCGCAACCATGTTCGGTTTTGCGGAGCTTGCAACGAGCTGGCGGAACGCGGCGCTACCGGGGGCGGAAGGCCTTCATGGCGGAGTCGTTGGTTTCGAGGCGGGGACCGCCGATGAGGTCGATGCAATAAGGGATCGCGGGGAAGACGGCTTCGAGGTTTTCGCGAATGGCTTTGGGGCGGCCGGGGAGGTTGACGATGAGCGTCCGACCGCGGATGCCGGCGGTTTGGCGGGAGAGGATGGCGGTGGGAACGTAGCGGAGGGACGTGGCGCGCATGAGCTCGCCGAAGCCAGGTAGTGGTTTTTCGACTACGGCGAGGGTGGCTTCGGGGGTGACGTCGCGCGGAGCGGGACCGGTGCCGCCGGTGGTGACGACGAGGGCGCATTGGGATTCGTCGGCCATGCGGCGGAGTTCGGTTTCGATGACCGTGCGGTCGTCGGGGATGATCTTGTAGTCGGGCTCGAAAGGCGTCGTGAGCCATTCGCGAAGGAGGGCGAGGGCGGCCTGGCCGGGTTCGTCGGCGTAGATGCCGGCGGACGCGCGGTCGGAGATGTTGAGGATGCCGATGCGAACGGGCATGGGTGGACTGGATTTTACCGGAGGAAACGGAGGGAGCGGAGTTGATCACAGAGGCACGGAGGCACAGAGAAGACGTGCTTGGGCTCTGGGGCTTCGTGCCGTTGTGGTTCAGATTTCAAGCGTGAGGCGAGCGATGAGTTGCGAGGGGTTTTCGCCTTGGGCGCGGAGGGTGCGGAGGGCGAGGGAGTCGTGGCGTTTGGCGAGCCGCTGGCCGGCGGCGTCGGTGACGAGCGGGCAGTGAAAAAATGCGGGAGCAGGAACACCGAGGGCGCGGAAGAGGAGGAGTTGGCGGAACGTGGATTTGATGAGGTCGGCGCCGCGGACGACCTCGGTGATGTGGAGATCGGCGTCGTCGACGGCGCAGGCGAGTTGGTAGCTGGGGACGTCGTCTTTGCGCCAGACGAGGAAGTCGCCGAAGTCGCGGCCGGCGATGGCGCGTTGCGGGCCGAAGTGGAGATCGTGGAAGACGAGCTCTTCGTCGTCGGGGACGCGGAAGCGCCAGTTGGTCTCGATGCGATCGGCGAGTGGTGGGAGCGGGGTGTGGGGAGGAGGACGGAAGGATTTGGGATAGATCGGTTCGTCGTCGAAATGCGGGGCGCCGGCGGCTTCGGCGACGTCGCGGCGAGAACGCGCGCAGGGGAAGATGAGTCCGGCGGCGTGGAGGCGGGCGAGTGCGGCGCGGTAGAGCGGGAGGCGTTGGCTTTGAGAGAAGAGGGGGCCGTCCCAGCCGACGCCGAGCCAGTGGAGATCTTCCTGGAAAGCGGTGACGAACTCGGGCCGGCAGCGGGAGGCGTCGAGGTCGTCGTTGCGGAGGACGAGCGTGCCGTGCGCGGCGCGGGCGCGTTGGTGGGCGATCCAGAATGTGCGCGCGTGACCGAGGTGAAGGTAGCCGGTGGGTGAAGGGGCGAGGCGGCCGCGATAGTTGGAGGAGCAATCAACCACGAATGAACACGAATGAACACGAATGCTGAGGCAGAACAGTGCTTTTATTCGTGTGAATTCGTGTTCATTCGTGGTTTCTCAGAAATCATGAACAAGCTTTTGTGCGTTTACTGTGCGTCGAGCGATCGGATCGATCCGAAGTATTTCGCGGCGGCGGACGCGTTGGGGGAGGCGATGGTGAAAGGTGGGTGGGGGCTGGTTTACGGAGGAGGAAAAACGGGATTGATGGGAGCGATGGCGCGGGCGGTGAAGACGCGCGGAGGACGCGTGATTGGAGTGATTCCCGAGTTCATGAAGGTGAAGGAGCTCGCGTTCGATGAAGCGGACGAGTTGGTGACGGTCGTGACGATGCGGGAGCGAAAGCTGCTGATGGAGTCGCGCGCGGAGGCGTTTGTGGCGCTGCCCGGCGGTTTCGGGACGCTCGAGGAGATCATGGAGATCCTGACGCTGCGGCAACTCGACGTGGTGAAGAAGCCGTGCGTGTTTTTGAACCAGGACGGGTTTTACGATCCGCTGTTCGTGTTGTTCGAGACGATGCTGAAGGAGAGATTCTTCAAGCCGTCGAACATGGAGCTGTTTCGGGTGGCGGCGACGGTGGACGAAGTGTTCGCGAAGATCGAAGAAGGGGCGGCGGCGAAGGCGGAATCGAAGTGGTTTGAGACGCGGTAGGCGGGAAGGAAGGACGATGCACCGGTCCGCTGTATTGGGATTATTGAGACGACACGCGCAGCAGGCGCTCGAGGCGCATGAAGCGGCCATGGTGACGGAGACGATCCGATTCGTGGAGGAGCACGCGGATTGTCTGGTGCGATCGTGTGTGCCGGGGCATTTGACGGGCTCGGCATGGATTGTGGACGGGGCTAGAGCGCAAACCCTGCTGACGCATCATCGGAAGCTGGAGAAATGGCTGCAGCTCGGCGGGCATGCGGACGGGGAGATCGATTTGGGCGCGGTGGCGTTGCGCGAGGCGCGGGAGGAAAGCGGACTGACGAGCGTGAGGCTTGTATCGGCCGACGTGTTCGATGTGGACCGGCATTGGATCCCGGAGCGTAAAGGCGAGCCGGGGCACTATCACTACGACCTCAGATTTTTGGTGGAGGCGGATGCGGAGGAGCCGTTGGTCGTGACAAGCGAATCGAAAGATCTGGCGTGGGTGTCGTTGGAGGAAGTGGCGCGCTTGAATCCGGAGGAGTCGATGCTGCGGATGGTGCGGAAAACGACGCGGCGCTGATCGCGGCTATTTCTTGTTCGGGGCGGGTTTGGGGACGGAGAACTTGATGACGGGCGGCGCGTCTTCGGCGTGAGCGGAATCGTCGGAATCGGATGCGCGTGAAATCGGGGAGGCGTCGGAATTGGCGGCGGAGGAGGAGGAGATGGCGGGAGCGATTGAGGTGAACGGCGCGCTGTTCGTGGGGAGGGCGGCGAAACCGCGTTCGAGCAGCTCGATGGTTTTGCGATCGCGGGTGCGGCCGTAATCGCGCTGGCCGCCGGGGCCGAAGGAACCCATGACGACGGAGATGATGCGACGGCCGTTGCGCTCGGCGGTGGCGGCGAGGCAGTAGCCGGCGCTGGCGGTGTAGCCGGTTTTGAGACCGTCGACGCCCGCGACTTTGCCGAGAAGGTTGTTGTGATTGCGCATGTGGATCGGGCCTTGCGGGCGGGAGGTGCCGAAGTCGCGTTCGCGGATTGAAGCGTATTTGAGGACGTCGGTGCGCGTGACGAGATGACGGCAGAGGACGGCGAAATCGCGCGGTGTGGTGAGATCGCCGTCATCGACGCGGCGCGTGGACGGAGGGAGACCGTGCGGGGATCGGAAGGTGGTTTGGGTCATGCCGAGATCGCGCGCCTTGGCGTTCATGAGATCGACGAAGGCCGGGACGGAGCCGGCGGAGGCGCGGGCGAGGGCGTGAGCGGCGTCGTTCGCGGACTGGATCATCATCGCGTAGATGAGTTCCTCGACGGAGAAGGTTTCGCGCGGGTCGAGGAAGACCTGGGTGCCGCCCATGCGGGCGTCTTCGGGAGTGATTTTGATGGGCGTATCGAGACGGAGCGCGCCGGTGGCGAGTTGGTCGAAGAGGACGGCGAACGTCATGAGCTTGGTCATGCTCGCCGGTGGGGAGACGACGTCGGCGTCGTGTTCGAACAAGACGGCGCCCGTGGCGGCATCGGTGACGATAGCGGATTTATAGCCGAGCTCGGGGGCGGCGGATTTTTTCGCGGCGGCGGCGCCGCGGGCGGGGACGAAGGCGATGGGCGTGGCGAGCGCGAGGCCGAGGGTGAGCGTGCGAAGGTGGCGGACGAAAATCATGCGCGGAACAAGAGAGGTTTCACGCGGGCGCGCGAGTGGAAACCGGGAGAAAGACGAAGGCGTGACGAGCCGGGGCGGGTCGGGGCCTTGAAGAGGCTGGCGGGCCGCCGGGCGGGGCTGCGGTCGCGAGTCGCGACGGCGGTGAAAAACGTCGCCGGGGCGAGGCTACAGCTGTTCGAGCGGGAGATCGTGGAGCTGGACGGAAGCGTTTTTGTCGAGGAAGTAACGCATCGTCCATTCGTTCGGGAAGAGGGCGACGGGGTGCTCGAGTTTGTCGGTGCCGAAGGCGACGCCGCTGGGGACGATGAAGGTGGATGTATCCGGAAGTTTAGCACCGGCCTCTTTGGGCGAGAGCCATTTCATCAAGTTCCAAGGGGCGGGATCGAGGCGGGAGGCGGCGTTGTATTCGGCTTGGAGGCGGTATTGGACGACTTCGAACTGGAGGACGCCGACGGCGGCGAGGAGTGTGGCGGTGGTCATGCCGGCGCGAAGATTGATGGACTGGACGACGCCCTCCTGCAGGAGCTGGTCGAGACCGGCGCGGAATTTTTTGGCGTCGGAAGGATTGGGATTGGAGATGAACGTGAAGACCTCGGGCGGGAAGCGCGGGATTTCGTCGAAGACGATGGCTTTGTCCTGAGTGAGCGTGTCGCCGATGTGGAAATCGCTGTGGCCGACGAGACCGATGACATCGCCGGGCCAGGCCTCGTCGACGGTTTCGCGTTCCTGGCCGAAGAGCTTATGCGAAGACGACAGGCGGACGGTTTTGCCGGTGCGCTGGTGGACGACGGTCATGTCGCGTTCGAATTTGCCGGAGCAGATGCGGACGAAGGCGATGCGGTCGCGGTGCTTCGGATCCATGTTGGCCTGGATCTTGAAGACGAACGCGGAGAAGCGGTCGTGGGTAACGGGGACGATGGCGCCGGAGGAATCTGAACTTTGGGATTTGGAGTTCGAGATCGGCGCGGAGCGTCGGGGGGCGGGCGGGACGGAATCTTTGAGGAAGCCGTCGAGGAGCAGTTGGATGCCGAAGTTGTTGACGGCGCTGCCGAAGTAAACGGGCGTTTGCTGGCCCTCGCGGACGGCGGAGAGATCGAACGGATGGCCGGCGCCGTCGAGCATCTCGAGTTGTTCCTTCACCTGTTCGTAGGTGTAGTCGTCGAGTTTTTGGCGAACGATGGGATCTTCGAGCGACGCGATCTCGACGGGGGCCTCGTAGGCGCCGCCGGGAACGCGTTCGAAAAGGTGAACCTGACGTGTCCGCCGATCGAATACACCGCGGAAAGAAGGGCCGTTGCCGAGCGGCCAGATGACGGGCGAGGATTGCAGGCCGAGGACGCTTTCGAGTTCGTCGAGCAGCTCGAGCGGGTTGCGCGTCGGGCGGTCGCACTTGTTCATGAACGTGAAGATTGGGACGCCGCGGCGCCGGCAGACCTCGAAGAGCTTGCGGGTCTGGGCTTCGACGCCCTTGGCGGCGTCGATGACCATGAGGGCGGCGTCGACGGCGGTGAGGACGCGGTAGGTATCTTCGGAGAAGTCCTTGTGTCCGGGGGTGTCGAGCAGGTTGACGGCGTAGCCCTCGTAGTCGAATTGCAGGACGGTTGAGCTGATGGAGATACCGCGTTGTTTTTCGAGCTCCATCCAATCGGAGGCGGTGGCGCGCTGTTGTTTGCGGGCGGTGACGGAGCCGGCGAGGTGGATGGCGTTGCCGTAGAGGAGGAATTTCTCGGTGAGCGTGGTTTTGCCGGCGTCGGGATGCGAAATGATGGCGAAAGTGCGGCGGCGGGCGATTTCTTGGGCGGGAGACATGGAGCCGGAGGCGGATGCGGGCGGAGGCGTTGGGTTGAGCGAAAAAGAGGACGAGAACGGAGAACGAGAAGGAGAACGAGAACGATTTTGAGACGGTGGCGAACGCTCGTAACAAAGGCGTGAACAAACGGGCCTCGTGAAATCCCAGTTCGCTTTTTGGGAAAACCGACTACTGTGATCTCATGCTTTCCCTGATCCCTTATTTGACGGTTTCCTTCGCGATCGCGTATGTGTTTGCGGTGATGTGGACGCTCACGGCGGCGCTCGAAGCGCCGGTGGGCTACGAAGACGACGAAGGGTTTCACTACGGCATCCGCGTGGCGGATACATCGGATCGGTGAAGTGGGTTGGTTGGCGGCGGGGAGGCGCGGGGAACGGAAAGAGCTAAAGTTTTCGTTGTCCGGCCGATTCGGAGGGGAGGATGATCAAGGTGATCTTGAGCGTGTTCGTGTTTTTCTGCTTCGCGATGACCTTTGGGTTGGCGTTGGTGACGACGAAGTGGAGTGGCCGGTGCGATTGCGAAGGCTCGGAGGAAGAAGGTTCGTATTGAGCGCGGGTTTCTGGTGATGGGCGTGCGCGTGGCGTTTTGATCGAGAGCGGATCGAAGACGAACGAGGATGAATTTTGGCGTGGCGAAGTGCCTGCGAACCGCGAGCGTGGACGGGTGAGTGCGTTGTCGTTTTTGAAACTGAAACCGAATGCCAAGCCGCGTGTGCTGGCGGGGCACCCGTGGGTGTTTGCGAATGAAGTGGAGACGCTGCTTGGCGCGGAGAACGACGGACGAGTCGTGGAATGCCGAGATCGAAGCGGACGATTCCTGGGGACGGGGATTTATAATTCGAAGTCGCAGATCGTTTGGCGGCGGTTGGGGCGGGAGCGGGTGGAGTTGGATCGAAGGTATGTGCAGGAGGCGGTGGAACGGGCGGTGGCGCGAAGAAAAGCGGAAGGAGCGCGTGGTGCGGGAGAGTGTGGGCGCGTGGTGTGGTCGGAGTCGGATGATTTACCCGGCGTGGTGGTCGATCGATTTGGTGATACGCTGGTGGTGCAGATTCAGACGCTCGCGATGGAGCAGCGGGCGGAGATGATTGGGGACGTGCTGGCGGACGTGTTGAAGCCGGCGGAGATCGTGTTTCGGAATGATGCGCCGATTCGGCGGTTGGAAGGATTGCCGCTCGAGGTGCACACCCGCTCGGGAAATGCGTGGGAGCCGAGGTGGGTGAAGATCGATGGATTCGAGTATTGGCTGGATTTGGCGGGCGGGCAGAAGACCGGTTTTTATTTGGATCAGCGGGAGCAGCACGCGGTGGTGGCGAAGTATTGCGCGGGAAAGCGGGTGCTGGATGCGTTTTGTAATCAGGGACCCTTCGCGCTGCATGCGGCGCGGGCGGGCGCGACGGAAGTGTTGGGATTGGATAGTGCGGAGGAGGCGATTGCGGCGGCGCGGAAGAATGCGGAACGAAACGGGGTGCGCGCGGAGTTTCGCGTGGCGAATGTGTTCGATTGGTTCAACGACCCGGCGCGGGCGGGCGAGGCGTTGTGGGACGTGATCGTGTTGGATCCGCCGCCGTTCGCGAAATCGAAGAGCGCGTTGGAGGGGGCGTTGCGCGGCTACAAGGAAATCAACTTGCGGGCGATGCAGCGGCTGGCGCGAGGCGGGGTGCTGGCGACGTATTCATGTTCGCATCACATGCATGATGCGGAGTTGCGCGGTGTGATCGCGGCGGCGGCGGTGGATGCGCGGCGGAAAGTGCGCGTGGTGGAGTTTTGTCATCAGCCGGCGGATCATCCGGTTTTGGTGACGATGCCGGAGAGCGAGTATTTGCGTGGGTATGGGGTGCCGGGGGCGGGAAGGACGTGACGCGCAGGTGCGGGGGGCGGGGTGGGATTTGGCCGCGATGCGGGCGCGAGGGCGCGAGAAGGGATGTAATGTAATGTATTACAACGGGTGGAGTTGGATGGTGGGCGGTTGTAATATAATGTATTACAAATGGTTTTCGGCGGGGGGGCGGTGGGGGAGGGTGCGCAGGTGGCGGCGGACGCGGAGCATGGCGATGAAGGGGCGCCACCAGAGTTGGCGGAGGCCGAATTTGGCGTGGCCTTGTCGACGGGGGTGATGGCGAACGGGGATTTCGCCGACGCGGAACCCGGCGGCGTGGGCGATCGAAGGGAGGAAGGATTGCATGAGCTCGATCGGGAAGAGCGCGGAAATTACTTCGCGGCGGAAAACGCGGAGCTGGCAGCCGGCGTCGTGGAGGTGGTCGTCGAGGACGAGGCGGCGGACGAAGTTTCCGAGACGCGACATGAAGCGTCGAATGAGGTTGTCGTGGCGGTCGACGCGCCAGCCGCACATGACGTCGAATGCGCCGGCGGCGACGGGGGTGTAGAGGAGGGGGAAATCGCGCGGGTCGTTTTGGCCGTCGCCGTCCATCGTGAAGATGAGTTCGCCGCGGGCGGCGTGGAGGCCGGTGAGGAGGGCGGCGGCCTGGCCGCGGTTTTGTGCGTGGCGAAGCGCGCGGAGTTGCGGCCAGCGGGCGGCGGCGGCGCGGATTTCGTCGGGAGTGGCGTCGGCGCTGCCGTCGTCGACCAGGATGATTTCAAACTCGCCGGGAAAGGAGGCGAGGACGGGGACGGCGGCTTCGAGAAGAGGGAGGATGTTGCCGGCTTCGTTGTAGAGCGGCACGATGAGCGAATGATGCGGGGAAGACGTCATGGCTCGCGGGTGAAGATGACGCAGAGGACTCCGGGGCGGAGACCGAGGAGGGATTCGCGGTAGGTGCCCTTAAGTTGGGCGCTGACCGAATCGGCGAGATCGGCGGAGGCGATGATCAGGGCGGCGTCGGAATTGGCCGGCGGGGTGGACCAGTAGCCGACGTTTTTTTCGAGACCGCGCAGATACCAGGGAATCGGCCAGTATTCGGTGGCGATGACGCGAATGACGGCGTTGGGGGACGTCGCGAGGGCGGATTCGGCGAGGGCGCGGAGTTTGAGAACGTCGGGCGAGCTGTGGACGTAGGCGTAGGGATTGCGGGCGTCGGCGGGGCGGAGGAAGGACGTGAGTTGGGTTTGTTTGATTTGGATGGTGAGGGCGAAGGCTCCGAGGGCGGCACCGAGCCACCATGGGCGAAGGCTGGCGACTGCGCCGGCGGCGAGGAGGGCGAGGCCGGGAATCAGGTGAATGATGTGCCAGGGGGTTTTGTAGGGAGTGAAGGAGAGAACGAGGGCGATGAGAAAAGTGTAGAGAACGGACCAGCGGAGAAGCGGAGAGGAGGTGGAACGAAGGAACGCGAGGATGGCTCCGAGGGCGGAGAGGATGAGGAAGGGGATTTGGTGGAAGGTGAGGCCGCCCGCACGATGGTAGGCCAGGAGTTGGAAGTAGTAGAGGAAGGATTTTTCGTGGCCGGAGTCGGTGACGGCGCGAGACGTGGCGTGGGTGTAAGTGGCGAGCGCATCGCGCAGGCCGGCGAAGTGGGTGAAGAAGGAAGAGTAGAAGAGGGCGGCGGTGAGAACGGCGATGGCGAGAGTGACGGGGAGGTGGCGGGGGAGGACGGTCAGGTTGACCGTGCTACGTGGGTGGCGGAGTGCGAACGGGAGGGCGGCGAAGAGTCCGGCGAAGAGGAAGAGCGGAGCGGACGCTTTCGTGGCCTGCATCAGGCCGGCGGATACGCCGGTGAGGAGCGCCCAGCGGAGTTGCGGCGTGCGCCACCAACGTTGAGCGAAGAGGAACGTGGCGAGCGTGAACGCGAGGAGGAGTGTTTCCTGGATGAAGTAACGGGAGTAGTAAACGGCGGGAGGCGAGACGGTGAGGAAGATCGCGGCGGTGAAGGGGAATAAACGGGAATTGCGCGGTGAGGGCGCCGCGCCTCCATCGGCGGGCGGGGCGGCGAAGGCGGCGAGGAGAAAAACGGCGAAGGTGCCGGCGAGGGCGGGGAGCAGGCGAACGGTCGTTTCGGTGAGGGTGGCGAGGGAGGTTTCGCCACGCAGCCAGGCGAGGGGAACGGCGAGGAAGTAGAGCGTGGGACCGTGGTGGTCGGCGGGGTCGAAGGCGTAGTCACCGGTGTCGAGCAGCTGGCCGAGTTTGACCGCTTGGTTGGCTTCGTCGGCGTGCATCGGTCGACGAGAGAGCTCGGTGGTTCGCAGCCACAGCGCGGCGGTCGCGATGAGGACCAGCGGGAGCCAGCGATGGAGCGACGAAAGCACGGGGAACGGTAGTGCAGTTCGCGGGGGGAGAAAAGAAAAAGGGCGGGTCGAAGACCCGCCCTATTAGGGAACGAAAAGACGAATGTTTATTTCGCCGGCTGGCCGTAAACCTCGACTTCGACGTAGTGGTTGAGCTCGTCGGAGGTGTTGCCGTTGGAGTAGAGGCGAACGTAGCGGCCGGTGGCACCCTTGGCTTCGATGAGGCGGCCTTCGTAGGTCTCGATGTAGGCGGGATCCTTGCCGGTGCCGAGTTCGGCGGAGTTGTTGTCGTCGTTGTTGTAGATGGTGGTGACGCCCGTTTTGAATTCAGGATCGTCCGAGATTTGGGCAATCACGTCGTGGTAGGCGCGGGCTTGGGAGTGGAAATGCCAGACGACGATGGCGTGGATTTTGGCGGGTTTCTCGAGGTCGATCTGGACCCATTGCACGCCCGGCCCGAGTTCGACGTAGGTGCCTTCGCTGCCGGCTTTGTCGCCGTCGGTGATGAAGGAAAGTTCGCCGATGATCGGGAGCGGATCGCTGCTGGTGACTTCCTTGTCTTTCGAAAGCAGCTCGGTGCCGGCGGGGACCATGAGGTCGGGGCGGCGGCCGGCGCGCGGGGTTTCGAGGTTGGCGAGTTTGAGCGGACGCGGGGTGCCGACGAAGAGCGGGCGCGGGAGGTCGATTTTAAGGGGGACCTCATCAGCGGCGTGAGCGAAGCTGAGGGAGCCGGCGGCGACGAGGGTGGCGAGGGTTAAACGACGGATCATGGTGAAAAGAAGAATGACAGGAACGTTGAACGAATTTCGCGGGAGGCAAATGGCGACGCGGGAGGGGCGCGCTCGGAGAGTGCGACCTACCGGCGCTGCCGCGCCACTTTTCTTAGGCGATGAAGTCTTCGGCGGTGAATTTGAGCATCTTTTGGGCGGCGACGGCTTCGTTGACGCGCAGAACGGTGATGGCGCTGGCGAAGGCTTGGTCGGCCGGGCAATTGAGTTGCGCGCCGTCGCGGATCGCGTCGAAGAAGTTTTCGAGGTGCGGCTGGTGGATGGCCTTGTCGAGGGTGACGGGGATATCCCACGCCGAAAGTTCGGCGGTTTCGCGGACATCGACGGTTGCGGCGCGGGAAGGACCGCCGAGTTTGGGGCGCGGTTTTTCCCAGGGCTTGACGGGAGGCGGGGCGCCTTCGCCGGAGGTCGGTGAGGCGACGAGGCCGCGTTCGGCCCAGATGTCCCATTCCGGGGCGCGGGCTTCGCGGTAGAGTTTGGTGTATTTCGGATTTTCCGAGATCTTCAGCGAACCCTCATCGCCCATGAAGTATTCGTGGTAGCCGCCGCCGGCGCTGGTGGTGGTGAGCACGCCGTAAGTGGCGCGGACCATGCCTGCAGGGGTGGGGAATTCGTAGATGGCGCTGACGTTATCATACCACTCGTGGGTGGTGTAGTAGTCGACGCCGCCGCCGGCCATGACGGAACTGGGATTCACGCCCAGCATCCAGTTGAAGATGTCGATCTGGTGGGCACCGAGATCGGAGATGGGTCCGCCGGCGTAGCGTTTGAACCAGCGCCAATTGCGGAACTCGTGCATGTTGGCGTAGCCGTATTCGTTGAGCTTGGCTTCGGGGAGCGCGTAGCGCGCGGGGTAGCCGAGGTCTTCGGTGACGGCGCGATTCCATTGGCCGGAGGCGTTGGTGATGCGGCCGAGGAGTTTGGCTTCGCGGACGATTTTGTCGCGGGCGTGGAGATAGCGAGGGTTGCTGCGACGCTGGTGTCCGACTTGGAGAAGTTTGCCGGACTCGCGGGCCGCGTGGACCATCGAGCGTGCGCCCTCGATGGTGTTGGACATGAGTTTCTCGCAGTAAACGTGTTTGCCGGCGCGGAGGGCGGCGTTGGTGTGCTCGGCGTGGACGAAGTCGGGCGTGGCGACGATGACGGCGTCGAGGTCGGGGACGGCCGACAGCATCTCGCGGTAGTCCTCGAAGGGCTGGGCCTCGTGGCCGAATTTCTTGAGGAGGCGTTCGCCGTAGGTGCGATTGTAGGGCCAGATGTCGCACACGGCGCGGTAGCGGATGTCGGGGATTTTGAGCGAGGCGTTGAGGAGAACGCGGCCCTGTTCGCCGCAGCCGATGAGGCCGACGTTGAGGGTGCGGGTGCCGCCGGCGCCGGGAGCTTGGGCGCGGGCGATGTAGGGAGCGGCGAGGACGGCGGCGCCGAGTTTTGCGCCGGTGACGAGGAAGTTGCGCCGCGTGAGAGAAGAGAGAGGTGACGGAGAATCGGTCATGATGAGGAGGGAGAGCGAGCGACGGGAAGACGGCGGACGGGTAGAGTCTTCGCTTCGCTCAGAATGACAAACAAGGTGGACGAGAACCGCAGGTGGATTACTCGTATTTGTCGGGCCAGACGGAGTAGCGATTGTGGCGGACGAGGAGGAGGGCGCCGACGAACATGATGACGTGGATGGCGAGCCAGGCGATGCCTTCGCCTTCCTGCACGGCCATCATGCCGAATGCGAGGCCGACGTAAACGAGGCCGGAGACAAAGAGGGTGAGGCGGGCCTTGACGCCGAGGAGAAGAAGGACGCCCAGGACAAGGAGGATGTAGCCGAGCGAGTGGGCGTAGGACTTGGTCATCCACAGCGGCAGGAACGAAGCGCCGGTGATGCCTTCGGCCATGCGGCCCATGTTATTGTAGTAGTTTTCGAACGAATACGTGCCGCGGGATTCCCACTTTTCGATTCCGGCGAGAAACGTGCGCAGCCCGAGGAAGAGGCGGAGCAAGAGGAAGGCGTAGGTGTATTCGCAGCGGCAGCGCAGGTTGGACGAGGTGTCGTTCATGGGTGAATAAAGCGAAAACGAGGACGGGATTGAAGCGAGAGCAGAATACGTTGGGCGGTGGCGTTGAGGTGGGGTCGACCGAATTGGGGTAGTTTAGGAAAAGCGATCCTTGCGCGGCGGCAACTCGGGTCGAGCGTAGAGAACGGGATTCAACGGCAATTAGAAAAATTTCGCCGGCAGCCGAAAGCAGCTTCACGGACGCGGGAACGATCGGGCAGCGCAGGAGTGCGGAGTTTTTTCGTGCGGAACGCGACGGGGCGGGTTTGTTTGGCGTCACCCATCGCATGGATTCCGAGACCCCTACCGATCCCTCTCTCAATTTGAACGACCCTCAGCAGCGGAATGCGTGGTTCACGAGCACACCGGATCCGTGGGAGGAGATTGTGCGGATGTCGCACGGTGGCGATCGGTCGCATGTGGCGGTGGTGGAGCGTCGGGTGACGAGTGCGGAGTCGGCGCAGCATGCGGAGTTGGAGCAGAAGTTGATCGCGGTGCTGGAGCGTCCGGAGCTGACGGGAGCGGGACGGTTGTTTGTTTGCAGGATGCTGGGATTGGTGGGGTCGGCGGCGTGCGTGCCGGTGGTGGCGCCGCTGTTGGAGAGCGATCGCACGGCGGATCATGCGCGGGTGGCGCTCGATGGGATTGAGGATCCGAGTGTGGATGCGGCGTATCGCGGCGCGTTGGGCGCGTTGCATGGCGCGGTGAAGGCGGGCTTGATCGGAAGCATCGCAAAGCGCGGCGATCGGGAGGCGCGGGGAGTGTTGGGCGAGATCGCCAAAGATGCGCGGGAGAGTTCGGTGGTGAGAACCGCCGCAGAACGCGCGCTGCAGAGGTTGGAGAGAATGCCGCGCGGCGAGGAGGTGGCGCGATGAACGAGAGCAGCATGAATCGACGGGATTTTTTGAAGAAGTCGGCGCTGGTGGGAGCGGTGGCGGCGGCTCCCCTGATTTTGCCGGCGAGGCTTCGTGGGCAGGTGTCGGCGAATGAGCAGATCGCGGTGGGGATCATCGGGACCGGCAGCATCGCGCGAGGGCATATCGATACGTTGCTCGGGTTTCACGATGTGAGGATCGCGGCGGTGTGCGACGTGGACCGCGTGCGTCGGGATGCGTCGGCGGAGAAGATCAACGCGTTTTACGGCAATAAGGATTGCCGGAGGTATGCGGATTTTCGCGAGTTGGCGGCGCAGCCGGATCTCGATGCGGTGTGGGTTTGCACGCCGGATCACTGGCATGCGATCGGGGCGATCGAGGCGATTCGGAATGGGAAGGATGTTTATGTGGAGAAGCCGTTGACGCTGACGATTCGCGAAGGACGCGAGTTGGTGAATGCGGCGCGGCGACACGGGCGAGTGGTGCAAACGGGGACGCAGCAGCGCTCGTCGAGGCGGTTTCGCGAAGTGGCGCAGTTCGTGCGAAATGGCGGGTTGGGGGCGTTGGAGCGGATCGATATTTCGATTCCGGCGAACAACAAGTTTACGGGTGCGACGTGGCTGGAGGAGCCGGTGCCGGAAGGGCTCGATTGGGACATGTGGCTGGGGCCGGCGCCGTGGCGGCCGTTCAACCGGCAGGCGTGTCATTACAATTTCCGTTTCATCCTGGATTTCGCGGCGGGGCAGGTGACGAACTGGGGAACGCATTACATCGATATCGCGCAATGGGCGCTCGATGCGGATGCGGGTGGACCGGTGGAGGTGGTCGGGCACGGCGAGTTTCCTTCGAGCGGTTTGTTTACGACGGCGACGAAGGTGGATTTCACGTGCCGGTATGCGAGTGGCGTCGAGCTGCGGTGCCGGACGCGTTACGATGGCGAGTTCGATGGGAACGTGCGCTTTTTCGGGCCGCGCGGATGGATCGATGTTTCGCGCACGAATACGCGGGCGTCGAATCCGGAGTTGTTACGCGAGATCGCGGCGGCCGAGGGGCCGGTGACGTTGCCGGTGAGCAACAATCATCACGACGATTTCATCCGGTGCATGCGGACGCGTGAGCGGCCGATTTCGGATGTGGAGATCGGGCATCGGACGACCACGGTGTGCAATCTCGGCAACATCGCGATGTTGCTGGATCGCCCGTTGAAATGGGACCTGGCGCGAGAGGAGTTCGTCGACGACCTCGTGGCGAATCGGATGCGCGATCGGGCGATGCGGGGGCCGTGGTCGTTGGTGTGAAGGGGCGCGGAATTAGGATAACAGAGATCCTTCGCGGAGCTCAGGATGACGGAGCACGGTCAGGTTGACCGTGCTACGGTGGTGGGGGCGGGAGACTCCGCCCTACATAACGGCGACGCGTCAGTCGATGTGGAGTTCGGAGATCGTCCACCAGCCGTTGATGCGGTCGGCGGTGTTCTTGATCAGGAGATGACGGCCGCGGGTGTTGGCGGGGAGATCGACGACGGTTTGGTTTGGGGTGCCGGAGACGGAGGCGAGCGGAGAGCCGAAGTTGTTGGGATCGTCGCTGACGAAGATCTCGAGGTGTTCGGGGTAGTTTTCGCCGCGGGCGCCTTGATCGAGGATCAGGCGGCGGATGGGACGAGAGCGGTGGAAATCGATTTCGATGGTGCGGCCCGCTTCGACGGAGGTGATCCAGCGCGTGTCGAGGTTTCCGTCGAGCATGTTGGGCACGCCCCAATTTCCGGACGAGGCTTTGACGACGGGTTGGCCCGCGAGGTTGGACTCGATGACGAGGATGGCGTTGGCTGCGGCGGCGGCGAGGGCTTCGTCGGTGGAGAGTTTTTGGGCGAGAGCGAGGCCGGCATGGTCGTTGGCGCGAGAAAGCAGGAGGACGAGGCGTTCGCGATCGGCGTGATCGCGGGCGACGCCGAGCAGACGTGAGATGCTGTCGGTGAGTTCGGCGGAGGGGAGTTGGCGATAGTTTTCGAGGAAGCGGATGGCGGCTTGGATCGCGCGGGTGCGGGCGGCGTCGGACGGAGCGTCTTGGGCGACGGAGATGAGCGGGGCGAGGCCGGTGCGATCGGTCCAGCGTGAGAGGGTGTTGGTGGCGGCGTTGGCGAGAGCGGTGTTGTCGCTCAAGGCGAGGCGCGCAGCGGCGTGAGCGGCGGTGGAGCCGCTGATGCGTTGAAGGACGGGCACGAGGCGCGTGGCGACGGCGGGTTCGGCTTTGGCGAGAGCGGCGGCGATCGGTTGCGCGCGCGCTTCGACGTCGGGATTGCGGAGTGTGATTTCGGCGAGAGCGCGAAGGCCGCGGGCCTGTTCGGCGGAGTTCTGGGCGGAGACGGTCCAGTCGAGGACGGCGGGTTGCGTCGAGGCGGGAGCGATGACGGCAAGGGAGTCGAGGGCGGCGGCGCGGAGCGACGGGTCAGAGTCGTTGCGTGTTTCGAGGAGAAGCGGGAGCGATTCGATCATGTAGCGCGACGCGATCTGCTCGAGGTAAACGGCGCGGAGCTTGGGGTCGCCGGTGCGAGCGCCGGAAATGATGGTGTCGGCAACGCCCGGGCCATCGAGGCGGGCGAGGGCTTCGCGGGCGAGTTTGGCGTCGGCGGAGTTTCCGGAGGCGGCGATTTGGGCGAGGTGGCGCGCGGTCTCGGTTTTGCCGGGGAGTTTGCCGAGGGCGGAGATCGCGGCGGCGCGCACGGCGGGATCGGCGTGTTGGGAAGCGGTGGTGATGGCGGGAACGAGGCGCGAGTTTTTGCGATGCGAGAGACCGGCGATGACGGCGGCCTGCGTGGGGGCGTCGAGCTTTGAGAGGTTGGAAGCGAGGTCGGTGTCGAGCGAGCGCGCGGGACTCGTGGCGATGGCTTCGATGGCGACGGCTTTGAGTTCGGGATCGTTGCCGGTGAGGATTTCGAGGATGCGAACGGGCGCGGAGGAAGGCTCGACGAGGAGGAGCGTGCGATAAGCGGAAGCGCGAAGGTGGGCGGGTGTGTCGGAGGCGTTGGCGATTTCGGAGAGAGCGCGAACGGCGGCGCGACCGCCGACCTTTTCGGCGGCGTCGATCGTCGCGAGGCGAATGGCGGGTGAGGACGGCGCGGCGAGGAGGGCTTCGAGGGCGCGGGCGTTGCCGATCTGGCCGAGGGCGTGGGCGGCTGCGTCGCTGATCGTGCCGTAGGTGAGAAGCGGCGCGAGATGCGGAACGGCGGAAGCGATGCGGCGTTTGCCGATGGATTGAACGATGGCGAGGCGAGGGGCGCCGGAGGATTTGGCGAGGGCGGAAACGAAGAGGTCGTCGATGGCGGAACCGGGAATGGGTTCGAGCGCGAGTTGGGCGATGGAGACGCTTGAAGGTTCGACGAGGATCGCGGCGAAGTAGTCGTCGTTGTCGTCGCGGAGAAGAGCGGAAGCGGGGAATTGGGCGAGACGTTGCGCGATGGCCTGGCGCGCGGCGAAGCTGGCGGCGGGATCGCGGAAGAACGTGAGAAGGCGGGCGGCGAGGGCGTTGAGCTTGGCGGAGTCCTTGCCGGCTTCGGCGATTTCGCGCTCGAGGGTGACGATGGGTTGTTGGTCGCCTTCGTAGGTGTAGGTGACGATCGATTCGAGCGGAACGGGCGTGGGCGCGGGCGGGATGGCGACGTCGATTTCCGGTGCGACGGGGGTGGTGGAAGCGGTGGTCTCGGTCGGCTGGGTGGCGGACGACTCGGCCGGGGTGGTGCAGGACGCGAGGAGCAGCGCGAGCGTGGCGGAGGTGAGGACGAGAGCGGAGCGGCGGAGTTGGGCCGAAGGAGACATGAGAGGGGAGGAGGTGGGCGGGGAGGGAGGGATAACAGGCATCCTTCGCAGTCGCAGGATGACGGTGGATGTTTAGAGGGTGTTGTAGGGAGCGCGGCGCGGGCGGTCGAGGTGGGTGGCTGCGACGGGGTCGCCGACGATTTCCTCTTTGGCGGGGTCCCAGCGGATGGGGCGTTGGAGGAATTGGGCGATGTTGCAGAGGTGTCCGACGGATGCGCTGCGGTGACCGACCTCGACGTCGGCGATCGGATGCTGGCGGGTGCGGACGCAGTTGAAGAAATCGTCGTGGTGACTGTCGCTGTGATAGAGGCGCGTTTCGCTGGCGCGGAGCGGGCGGGTGGCGAGCTCGGTCGGATTGGTTTCGAGGAAGTCGTCGCGGCCGACGAAGACGGTGCCCTTGGTGCCGGTGAACTCGATCATGGCGCGGAGGCCTTCGTCGACGCGTTCGACGCGAACGCCGTTGGCATAGATGTGAGTTTGGTAAGGCGTGCCGTCGTAGCCCTTGGGGATGAATTCGACCGGGCCGGAGTTATCCATGCCGAGGGCCCATTGGATGATGTCGAAGTGGTGCGCGCCCCAGTCGCCGTTCTTGCGGCCGCCGTATTCGTAGAAGCAGCGCCAGCCGCCGCCGTAGTTGCCGACGACGCGGTCGGGGTGATAAGGGCGCCAAGGGGTGGGGCCGAGCCAGCGATCGTAGTCGAACTCGGGAGGGACGGGTTCTTCGCCGAGGACGGGGGCGTGGGGGAAAGTGCCGAGGCGGGTGCGGATGTGTTTCAGGTCGCCGATGAGATTGTTGCGGATGATTTCGGCGGCGCGGCGGAAGGCGCGTTCGGAGCGTTGTTGTGTCCCCGTTTGGAGGATACGGCCGTGTTTGCGCGCGGCTTCGACGAGCGTGCGGCCCTCGCGAACGGTGAGGGAAAGAGGCTTTTCGCAATACACGTCCTTGCCGGCGCGGATGGCGGCGTGGGAAAGCGGGACGTGCCAGTGGTCCGGCGTGCAGATGAAGACGACATCGACGTCGGGGAGGGCGAAGACGTCTTCAGGATATTGATACACGGAGACGCCGCGATAGGTGCCGGTGGCGGATTCGGCGCCGTAGAATTTTTCGGCGCGCTCGGCCATGCGGCGGGCTTTGGGGAGGTTGACGTCGCAGACGGCGACGATGCGGACGTCGTCGCGGGCGAGGAGACCGCCGATGTGTTGGTTGCAGATGAGGCCGTTGCCGATGAGGGCGACGTTGAAGCGGTTGCTGGGGGACAGGCCGGATTGGGCGCGCAGGATTTGCGGGAGCGCGAAGGAAGCGGAAGCGAGAGCGGCGGTTTTGACGAAGGCGCGACGGGAGAGAGCGGGGAGAGACATTGGGGAGTCGGAGGGGATCGTGAGGTTGGAAGAGATGACGGAGCGGAGGAAGAATCGATTCGAGGGTTGTGGGATCGTTAGGAAGTGGCGGCTTGGGTTGCGCGCGATGGGTTGCGGGGCGAGCGCGCAACCTACGAGAGGAGGGATTTCAGGTCGGCGAGGGAGAGTTTCGCGGCGGCGGCGTCGCTGGCTTCGAAGACGTCGGCGAGGAGCGCGCGTTTTTCGTCCTGCAAAGCGAGGACCTTTTCTTCAACGGTGCCGCTGGCGATGAGTTTGTAGCTGGTGACGACGCGGGTCTGGCCGATGCGGTGGGCGCGATCGGTGGCTTGGGCTTCGGCGGCGGGATTCCACCACGGGTCGAAGTGGATGACGGTGTCGGCGGCGGTGAGATTGAGGCCGGTGCCGCCGGCTTTGAGGGAGATGAGAAAAACGGGGATGTCGGGGGAAGATTGAAAGCGGTCGACCTCGGCCTGGCGGGCGCGCGGAGCGAGCGAACCGTCGAGGTAGCAGTGAGGGATTTCTTGGGATTCGAGTTCCTCGCGGAGGAGGCCGAGGAGGGAAGTGAATTGAGAGAAGATGAGGAGGCGGTGTCCGTCGTCGATGGCTTCGGCGAGGAGTTCGTTGAGGGTGTCCAATTTCGCCGAGGCGAAATTGGCTGGTTGAGAGTTGAGGGTTGAGAGTTGAGAG
>JAFAAS010000062.1 GCA_023426435.1 Verrucomicrobiota bacterium
CACCGCGGCCCACTGCCCGAGCACCCACGCAAAGATCAACGGCGCCACAATCGTCGCATCGCTCTCCACGATATACTTCGGCGTGCTCGCCTGTAGTTTGCCCCAGGTGATCTTCTCGTTCGGCACCGCGCCCGAATACGAACCATAGCTCGTCGTCGAATCGCTGATCTGGCAGAAATAACCCCACAAGGGCACGCCCGTTCGCTCGAGATCCTGGTGCAGCATCGGCACCACGCAGATCGGAAAATCGCCCGCGATGCCGCCGCCAATCTGGAAGAAGCCGATCGAGCCTTCCTTGTTGCGCAGCCGTTTCGCGTTCTTCGTGTAGTAGTCCGCGAGCCAGGTCATGTATTCGATGCCCGTGCGCACCGTGTGCACGTTCTTCACGTCGCCGCGAATCACCGCCGCCGCATACATGTTGCCCAAGGTCGCGTCTTCCCAACCCGGCACCACGATCGGCAGGTTCTTCTCGCACGCCGCCAGCATCCACGAGTTCTTCGGATCGATCTGGTAACTCTTCCTCAGCTTACCGCTGCGAAGAATCTTATACATGAACTCATGCGGGAAATACCGCTCGCCCGCCGCATCCGCCGCCATCCACTCCTCCAACACCGCCGCCTCGATCCGGCGCATCGCTTCCATCTCGGGAATGCACGTATCCGTCACGCGGTTCATGTGCCGGCTCAACAACTCCTCTTCGTCCTCGCCCGTGAGATGACGATAATTCGGCACGCGCTCGTAGTAGTCGTGCGCCACCAGATTAAAGATGTCCTCTTCGAGATTCGCGCCCGTGCACACGATCATGTGCACCTTGTCCTTGCGAATCATCTCGGCGAGCGAGATGCCGAGCTCCGCCGTCGACATCGCACCCGCAAGCGTCACGAGCATTTTCCCCCCGGCCGCGAGATGCGCTTCATACCCCTTCGCCGCATCGAGCAACGAAGCCGCGTTGAAGTGCCGGTAGTTCTTCGCAATGAACTTCGACACTGCTCCCTTCGACTTCGCGAGATCGGCATTGATGTCTTCCGGACGTTTCTTGGCGCGTTTGGCTTTCATGAGTAGCGCCAACCTACGCTCATGTTTCGCTCACAAAAAAGCCCAAAATGCGATTTTCCCAAGTAGAGCCGGCCTCCGCCCTGCCCAGAAGTCGGATGCTTTCAGTTCTCTCCCCTTAACCTTCTTGCGCCTCCTGCGCCTTTTTGCGGCCAATCCTGCCTGATCTCGCCATGCTCGGCGCCTTCCTCACCACGATCCTCTTCTCGCTGTCCGCGATCTTCGCGAACCGCAGCATCCGCGCCGTCGGCCTCACCCGCGCCAATCTCGGCCGCCTCGTCTTCGCCCTCCTCGTTCTGGGTCTTTACGCCCACACGCGGGGCCAGGGTTTTTCCGGCGCCGGCCTGAACTGGTTCCTTCTCAGCGGTATCGTCGGCATGGGCCTCGGCGATGTCGCCTTCTTCTACGCCCTCCCGCTCCTCGGTTCCCGCCTCTCGATTCTCATCACGCAATGCCTCGCCGCACCCATCGCGATGCTCACGGAACGCCTCTGGCTCGGCACCACCCTCACCGCGCCGCAACTCCTCTGGGGTTTCGTCATCCTCACCGGCGTCGCCGTCGCCCTCATGCCGTCGCGCACGCATCCGCCGCGCGTCCCGATCCGCGCCGCCGGTTTCATCTTCGGTCTCCTCAGCGCCCTCGGCCAGGGTCTCGGCGCCGTCCTCACCCGCAAAGCCAACGCCCTCGCCACCCTTGCCGGCGAAAACATCGACGGCATCACCGCCGCCTACCAGCGCATCGCCGGCGGGCTCCTCATCACCGTCCTTTATTTCATTTTCCGCGCGCTTCTCCGCCGCCACACCACCCCCGAAGTCGCCCGCCCGATCGCACTTCGTTCCTGGCTTTGGATTCCCGCCAACGCTTTCTGCGGCGCCATCCTCGGCGTCAGCGCCTACCAATGGGCGCTCGCCACCACGCCCAGCGGCATCGTCCTTCCCATCGTCGCCTGCACGCCACTCGTCGTCATCCCGCTCAGCTACTGGATCGAAAACGAACGCCCCACCCCCCGCTCCCTCCTCGGCGGCGTCATCGCCGTCGCCGGCTGCATCGCCCTCACCTTGGCTCGCTAAATCCGCAAGATCGCGAACTCGCCCGCGACGTCGAGCGCTCCCTCGTCCGCGAAATCCAAAGTGTCACCTAATAGGTGACACTCCCCCGGCGCCCCCTCCGTCAGAAACGGCCGTTGACGCCCCCGCCGGCGTTCCCTCTTTTGCCCCGTTCCCATGCTGACGATCGCCGACGTCTCCAAGTCCTACGGCACACGCGAGCTTTTCTCCGACGTGTCACTTTTCATTGCCCGCACCGACCGCCTCGGCCTCATCGGCCCCAACGGCGCCGGCAAATCCACGCTGTTTTCCCTCATCCTCGGCGAGGAACGCCCCGACACCGGCACCATCGAATGGGAACGCGGCGCCGACTTCGGCTTCCTCCCGCAGGAAAGCGCGCCGGTCGGCGACGAAACCATCCTCACGATCGCGACTTCCGGCAAGAAGCTCGAGCCCGACGAAGACGATTGGGACATCGACTACACGCTCGAGCCGCGCGCCCGCAAAATCCTCGCCGGCCTCGGCTTCAAGGAGGGCGACGCCGAGAAACTCGCGAAATCCTTCTCCGGCGGCTGGATCATGCGCGCGCACATCGCCCGCCTCCTCGTCGCCGAGCCCGCGCTCCTCCTGCTCGACGAACCGACCAACCACCTCGATCTCGAAGCGCTGCTCTGGTTTCAAGACTACCTCACACGCTACCCCGGCGGCCTCGTCGTCATCTCCCACGACCGCGCCTTCCTCAACGCCCTCTGCACCGGCATGCTCGAGCTCCGCGCCGGCACACTCCACTACTACCACGGCAACTACGACAACTTCCTCCAGGAAAAAGAAGCCCGCAAACAACAGCAGGCCGCGCTCTACAAAAACCAGCAGCGCGAAATCGCCCATCTCCAAAAATTCGTCGACCGCTTCGGCGCCAAGGCATCCCTCGCCACGCGCGCCAAATCGAAGGAAAAACAAATCGAGCGCCTGAAGGAAGACGCCGTCGAGGAACCGCAGGAAGAGCTCAAGCGCATCAACTTCAAATTCCCCCAGCCGCCCCGCTCCGGCCTCAAAGTCATCGAACTCAAAAACGTCCAGCAGGCCTACGGCGATCATGTCGTGTATCGGGATCTCAACTTCACCGCCGAACGCGGCCAGCGCATCGTCCTCATCGGCCCCAACGGCGCCGGCAAATCCACCCTGCTCAAAATCCTCGCCGACGCCGTTCCGATCCAGGGCGGCACCCGCGAGCTCGGCAGCAACGTCAACGTCGGCTACTTCGCCCAAAACCGCCTCGATAACCTCAAGCCCGAGCTCAACGTCCTCGACAACGTGATGGAGCTCCGCACCGCCGAAAACGGGCTCACCGAACAACAAGCCCGCGCCATCCTAGGCGCTTTTCTCTTCCGCAAAGACGACGTCTACAAACCCATCAGCGTCCTCTCCGGCGGCGAAAAATCCCGCCTCGCCCTCGCCCGCCTCCTCGTCAAGCCGCCCAATCTCCTCCTGATGGACGAGCCCACGACGCACCTCGACATCGCCTCGATCGACGCGCTCATCGCCGCACTCAAAAACTACGAGGGCACGCTCATCTTCATCAGCCACGACGTCCACTTCATCCGCTCCGTCGCGGAAAACGTCCTCCACGTCCACAGCGGCCGCCTCACGCCTTACGCCGGCAACTACGATTACTACCTCGAAAAATCGAAGGCCACCGACGCCCGCGCCGCGTTGACCGCCGGCTTCACCGACGCCCGCCCAAAACAGGCGGCGCCTGCGAATTCCAAATCTCAAAGCTCAAATCCCAAATCGTCGGCCGCCCAAAAACCTTCCGCCTCCGAGATCCGGAAATTCCGCGAACGCGTCGGCCAACTGGAAAAAGCCGTCGTCGAACTCGAAGCGAAGCAGGCCGAAATCACCGCCCAGCTCGAAGCTCCGGAAACCTACGCCGACAAAGGCAAATTCCACCACCTCAACCGCGAGCTCAGCGCCATCGTCGACCAAATTTCCGCCGCCACCACCGCCTGGGAAGAAGCCGCCACCCAACTCTCCGAAATGGAGAAGTAAGCCGCCAAAGGTAGGCCGAACCAGCCTGCCCCGACCTGTCGGGGTCCCCGCCGAGCCGTTGCCGCGGCTCCAGCCCTTAGCCGCAAAAAAGCCCAAAAGGCGCAAAAAACTCCCCAGCTTTTTTGCGCCTTTTGCGCCTTCTTGCGGCCAACTCCGGATCGAAATTCCGCCGCCTACCCGATCACTTCATCGATCAGCCTCGGCGCCGCACCCTCCCTCACCCCATCCCCCACCAAAATCGCCTTCGCGAGCATCGCCTTCGCCTCCTCCAACGCGCGCTCGTCGTTCGCGTGCACCACACACAGCGGCGCCCCTCTCCCCACTTTCTCCCCCACCTTCACCAACCCGCTCACGCCCACCGCGTGATCCACGCGATCCTCCGCGCGTTTCCTCCCCGCGCCCAATCGCAACGCCGCCAGCGCCACTCCCATCGCGTCAACGTCCGCCACAACCCCGCCGCGCACCGCCACCAAAGGCTCGCTGATCTTCGCCCGCGGCAAACGCCCCACATCGTCCACCACCCGCGGATCGCCTCCCTGCGCTTCAATCATCTTTCCAAACAACTCCAGCGCCGCACCGCTCTTCACCTTTTCCTCCAACATCCGTCTCGCGCTCGCCTCATCCTTCGCCGCCTTCGCCAGCACCAACATCTGCTCCCCCAGCGCATACGTCACCTCCATCGTATCCGCCGGCCCACTACCCCGCAAACACTCGATCGACTCGATCACCTCCAGCGCATTCCCCACCGCCCGCCCGAGCGGTTGCTCCATCGCCGTCATCACCGCGCGCGTCGGTTTCCCCATCGCGTTCGCCACCGACACCATCGCCTCCGCCAGCTCACGCGCCTTCGCTTTCTCCTTCATGAACGCCCCGCGCCCGAACTTCACATCGAGCACGAGCACGTCGATTCCTTCCGCCAGCTTCTTCGCCAGAATGCTCCCGCAAATCAGCGGAATGCTCTCCACCGTCGCCGTCACATCGCGCAGCGCATAAAGCTTCTTGTCCGCCGGCGCCAGCTCCGCCGTCTGCCCAATCAAACACAGCCCGAGTTCATCCACCTGCGCGCGATACGCCTCCAGACTCAGCCCCACGCGAAATCCCGGAATCGCCTCCAACTTGTCCAGCGTCCCGCCCGTGTGCCCGAGCCCGCGCCCCGAAATCATCGGCACCGCCACGCCACACGCCGCCACCATCGGCGCCAGATGCAGCGACACTTTATCGCCCACCCCGCCCGTCGAATGCTTGTCCGCCTTCGGACGCTTCACATTCGAAAGATCCGCCACCACCCCCGAACGCATCATCGCCTCCGTATAAGCGACCACTTCCTCGCGATCCATCCCGCGCAACACGATCGCCATCAACAGCGCCGACAACTGGTAATCCGCCCACGATCCCTCCGCCGCTCCGCGCACAAACGCCTCGATCTCCTCGCGCGTCAGCGCCTCCCCATCGCGCTTGCGCGCAATCACGTGCTGCGGAAATAGCGACGAACTCATGTCTCGCGATTGAAGCTTCCGCCCCGCCAGACGCAAGGTGGAGCCCGACGTCCCCGTCGGGCTGTTCGCTTCACGCCGCCCCGTTAGCTATCTATCGAGGAACCGCTTCACATCCGGAATCACCTTCACCCGCTGCCCGCCCGCCCGCCGCTCGAAATACGGATCCTCCGCCGGCTTCGCCTCCACCTCCTCATCGCCCTCCGTCTCTTCATCCTCTTCCACTTCCTCCCCTTCCGCATTCGTGAAGATCCAATCTTGTTCCTCGTCGAACACATGCGACATCCGCCGCGCCTGCGGATCCAGGACCAATCCGGGATTCTTTACCTTCCCGTCCTTCACCAGCTCGAACAAGGCGGGAATAAACTGCTTTTTGAAGTGGTTCTGGAAATCGCTCAGCCACTTGTTCTCCACGCCTTCGCGCCGGTTGAGCAGCACCACATCCGAAAAATGGATACACGCCTCATACCACGCCAGCATCGCCGAATTCTTCTCCGCCAGCTGACAATTCACCACGCAGATCACTCGCGCGACTTCTCCTCCCTGCGCCTCCACCCACGCCTTGAACACCTCGATCTGATCCACCGGACTCGCCCGCCCGTCCGTCACGAAAAACACCTGCGTCGCCCCTTCCGGCAGCGCGCCTTCGATGAACTCCCCGGTCCACTTCCAGTATTCCACGCGGGGCAACGTCGACGCCACCGTCTCCGCGTTCTCCGCGTCGGACACCATCACCGCCGCGCGATCCGTTTCGGACAACCCGCCCTCGATCAGATCCGCCACGATCGTCCGTCGCCCGGAACCGGCCGCGCCTAGAATCAAATAAACCAAAGGCTTTTCCGCATCATTCATCTCGCGGCAAAAAGGCGCAGAAGCCGCAAAAACACCAACCTGTTTCTTTGCGCCTTCTGCGGCCGCGGCTTCAGCACCATCCGCTTTCCGCTTTCGCGACCTTCGCGTGTTTAGCAGGAGATCCTTCTTTGCGCCTTCTGCGCCTTTTTGCGGCCATCCTTCCAAGCCATAACGATCCTCCAGAAACCGCGTCTTCGCGTCCTTCGCGGTTCAATGCCCGGACAAGGCTCAAAATCCAAACACCCGATTCTGCGCCGCATTCCGCATCCAGTGATCCACGATCACCAGCGCCGCCATCGCCTCCACAATCGGCACCGCCCGCGGCAACACACACGGATCATGCCGCCCGCGCGCCGCCAACTCCGTCTCCTCTCCGCGCACGTCCACCGTCTGCTGCCGCTGCAAAATCGTTGCCGTCGGCTTAAACGCCACGCGAAACACGATCTCCTCCCCATTGCTGATCCCGCCCTGCACCCCACCGGAGCGATTCGTCACCGTCCGCACCGCGCCTTCGCGCGACACAAACGCATCATTGTGCTCCGACCCCTTCAACCGCGTCCCAGAAAAACCACTACCAATCTCAAACCCCTTCGTCGCCGGCAGCGACAACATCGCCTTCGCCAAATCCGCCTCCAATCGATCGAACACCGGCTCGCCCAACCCCACCGGCACGCCGCGCACACGACACTCGATCACACCGCCCACCGAATCGCCCACGCTGCGCACGTCCTTGATCCGCTCGATCATCTTCGCCGCCGTCTCCACATGCGGACACCGCACCGCATTCGCCTCCACCGCTTCCACACTCGGAAACTCCGCCAACGCCTCCGCCGGCACCACGATGTCGTGAATCTGCGTCACAAACGCCCGCACCTCCACGCCACCACTCGCGCGCGCCAAAATCTTCTTCGCCACCGCCCCCGCCGCCACGCGCCCAATCGTCTCGCGCGCCGAACTCCGCCCGCCGCCACGATGATCGCGAATCCCAAACTTCGCCGTGTAAGTGTAATCCGCGTGCGAGGGCCGGAACTTCTCCCGCATCTCGTCATACGCCCCCGGCCGCTGATCCGCATTTCTCACCAACATCGAAATCGGCGTCCCCGTCGTCTTCCCTTCAAACACGCCCGACAAAATCTCCACGCGATCCTCCTCCTTCCGCGGCGTCACGATGTCGCTCTGCCCCGGCCGCCGCCGATCCAACTCCGCCTGAATCTCCTCCACCGAGATCGGCAAATTCGGCGGGCATCCGTCGATCGTCACGCCCACCGCCGCGCCATGGCTCTCGCCCCAAGTTGTAATCGTGAAAAGTTTTCCGAAGCTGTTCGGCATCGCAGCCGCGCAGCGTTGGACTCCCCTCTTCCTCCCGCAAGCGGCAAATCCCGGTCCGTTCTCGACCGTGACCGGTTCAACAAAAACCACGAAGAACGCGAAGATACGCGAAGTGAGGTTAAGCCATGATGCCACGCACGCCCTGAAAAAACGCTCCGGCGGAAAACACCCGTAGTCCTTCGCGCCCCTTCGCGCCCTTCGCGGTTCAAACCGCATCGCACGCGCTTCGCGCTTAACTTCCGGCAACATTCCCGCCCCTTTGCCGTCACAGCACATCGCGGTTTACAACGCATTTCCTTTCTCATCTCATTTGCTCCTTTCCGCACCGGCCACATCTTCCCGCCATTCCCGCATGAGCCTGCGTCTCCTTCGCCCCGCCCTCGCCGCCCTCTTGATCCTCACGTCGCTGCGTGCACAGGCCCCCGCCATCGATCCCACCCCGGTCGCCTCGCCCGACGAACTCGTCGGCCCGATCAAGCTCCCCGACGCCGACATCGATACCGTCCTCGGCCTCCTCGAGATCTACACCGGCCGCAGCATCCTCCGCCCTCAACAACTCCCCACCGCCACCTACCGGCTCGTCATCGATAAACAAATCCCGAAGTCCGAAGCCGTCCTCGCCCTCGAAACCGTCCTCGCCCTCAACCAGGTCGGCGTCGCCCCCCTCGGCGATAAATTCCTGAAAGTCGTCGCGCTCTCCCAAGTCAAAACCGAGGCGCCTGAGATGATCACAGGCTCCACCTTCGAATTTCCTCCGAGCGGTCGCATCGCCACCAAGCTCTTCCAGCTCCAATTCCTGCGCGTCAACGAATTCATCCCGCAGATGACGCCACTCCTCTCCCCCGGCGTCGCCAACGGCGTCGTGCCCCTCGACAAAGCCAACGCCGCCCTCATCACCGACTCGATCTCCAATCTCCAACGCGTCGAGCTCCTCATCAACGAGCTCGACAAGCCCGTGATGACCGGCCTCACGCCGAAGTTCTACACGCTCCGCAACGGCGCCAAAGCCAGCGACGTCGTGAACAAAATCCGCGCGATGTTCGTCGGCCCGCTCCAAAACCAGCTCGGCACCTCACTCTCCTACAGCGCCGACGACCGCACCAACCAGGTCATCCTCCTCGCCGACGAACGCCAGATTCCGCTCTTCGACGAGCTCATCGCCAAACTCGACACCCGCTCCGACCCCAACACGCGCAACGAGGTCATCTACCTCAAGCACGCCTCCGCCAAAGAAGTCGCCCCCCTCCTCAGCCAGCTCGTCTCCGGCCAAACCAGCGCCGCGCAAAAAGCCGGCGGCGGCGCCCGCCCCCTCGTCCCCGGCCAGCAACCTCCCGCTCCCGACGCCCCCGCCGTCGAAACCGTTCTCGCGGAGAACACCAACGAATTCAGCAGCCTCGTCACCATCCTCGCCGACGAACGCAGCAACGCCGTCGTCGTCTCCGGCACCCTCGACGACATCCGCCTCATCCGCGACCTCGTCGACAAGGTCGACATCCTCCTCGCCCAAGTCCGCATCGAAGTCATCATCGCCGAGGTCACGCTCAACGACTCCCAACGCAGCGGCATCAGCGCCCTCAACCTGACGGTCGCAACCAACGAGCAAGGCCGCACCAGCATCACGAATTTCACCGCTGCCAATCCCGACAATCCCGCCGGCGGCATCGCCGGGTGGGACGTTACGAGCGGAATCGTGAATCCACTGTCCTTCACGGCCGCCCTGCGCAACACCGGCTCCCGCGGGAACGTGAAGATCCTTTCCGCACCGACGATCGTAACGACCCACAATAAGGAAGCCCAAATTCTCGTCGGTCAGTCCCAACCCATCATCACCGGCAGCACCCGCACTCCCGTCGGCACCACCCTGCCCACCGACAGCGGCTTCGCCCAAAGCTCTCAGGTCACTTACAAAGACATCGCGATCGACCTCAAGGTCACGCCGCTCATCGGCGAGGACGGAAACATCCAGCTGAAGATCGCCCAGAAGGTGGACGACATCCTCGACGAGGTCGTCATCGACGGAAACTCCCAACCGGTCATCGGCCGCCGCGAGGCCACTTCATTCGTAAACGTTTACGACAAACAGATGGTCGTCCTCGGCGGACTGCAGCGGCAGCGCAACTCTCGCAACCGCTCCAAACTGGGTTTCTTCTTCGAGATCCCCGTGATCAGCCATCTCCTGGGCGGCCGCGAAACCCGCGCAGAACGCACCGAACTGCTGCTCTTCATTCGGCCCATCGTCATGCGTCCTGAAAACGCCACCGCCGAAACCACCAGCGCGATCAACTCCCTTTCGAATCGCGAACAAATCAACCAATTCCTCAGCGACCCGACCCAGCCCGCCAAAGAGCCGCTGATCGAAAAAATCAAGTAACCCGCACGCGCCGCGACGCGCGTCGCCGATCCGCCTCCGCCTCATGCCTCCGTCCGCCACGGAAAATCTTCCTTCGTCCCTCGCCGCCCGCCTCGACGAATCCCAGCTCCAAGCCCTCGCCGAAGCCCCGCGCGACAAACGCCTCGCCGTTCTCGCCGCCGCCCTCGGCATCACCGAACCCGCCGCACT
>JAFAAS010000065.1 GCA_023426435.1 Verrucomicrobiota bacterium
GCGGGAATTTTCTCCTCGATGTCGGCCCGATGGCCGATGGAACGATTCCGCCGGTGATGGAAGAGCGGCTGCTCGAGATTGGCGCGTGGTTGGGTGTGAACGGAGAGGCGATTTATGGAACGCGAACTGCCGGCCGGCCGGTGCAGTGGACGGAAGGCGTCCGGACGGACCAAGGCTATGGCGAGTATCGCGTGCGTTACGAGTTGTTGGAGCAGGTCGGGCAGAAGCCGATCGACGGACGGGCGGTGAAGCAGGTGTTTTTCACGCAGAAGGGAAATACGCTCTATGCGATCACGGCGGGCTGGCCGGGGAAAACGCTGACGCTTCATGGCGTGAAAGCGAGCGAGTCGCTGCGCGTGAGTTTGCTGGGAGTGCCGGGAGAACTGCGCGTCGAGCGCGAGGGAGAGGCGTTGAAGATCAAACTGCCGGACCTCGGCCCGGAAGACGCGCCGTGCGAGCACGCTTACACGATCAAGCTCGAAGGCGCGGAGATCGCGGTTGAGTAGGGGAGGGGGAGCGTGCCGTCGGATCTCGTTCGGTCCTGAACTCTCGCATTGCCGTTGGCAGGGAGTGGCGACTCAGTTCGGGGCATGAATCTCAATCGCCGCGAATTCATCGTTCAATCCGCGCTGGCGTCCGCTGCGGCGCTGGTGCTGCCGTCGCTGACGTCCTGCACGGCCCCGCGCGCACGTGTGCGACGCCCGGATCCGTCCGGGCGCATCAATCTTGGGGTGATCGGTTATGGCACGATCGCGTTTTCCACGGTGCCGAACTTCCTGGCGGATCCGCGTGTGCAGGTTGTTGCGGTGGCCGATCCGGTGTCGGAGCTGGGCAACTACGGCTATTCCGGCGAAGCGCGGGGCGGCCGGCTGGTGGGCCAGCGGACGGTGGAGTCGTATTATGCGGAGCATCAGCCGAGCGGAACGTTCAAAGGCTGTCGCGTTTACGAAGATTTCCGGGAGATGCTCGCGCGCGAGGATCTCGATGCGATCTACATCGCAACGCCGGATCACTGGCATTGTGCGGCGACCTTGATCGGTGCGAAGCAGGGGAAGCACATCTACACGCAGAAACCGCTTTCCCTGACCGTCGAGGAAGGGCAGCGGATGACGCAAGCGGTGCGCGATGCGGGCGTGACGTTTCAAACCGGTTCGCAGCAGCGGAGCTCGACGCATTTCCGCACGGCGTGCGAATTGATCCGCAACGGACGCCTCGGGCGCGTGAAGAATGTGAAGATCGGTTTCAGCGGCGGACACACCAACTGGTCGCGGCTGGGCGATCGGAAGCAGCCCGAGCCCGTTCCGCCGGAGTTGAACTGGGACTTGTGGCTCGGGCCGGCGCCGCAGCGCGATTATGCCCCGGCGCTGCTGCAGCTGAACTGGCGTCACAACTTCGACTATTCGGGCGGCTTCATCACCGATTGGGGCGCGCATCATCTCGACATTCTCCAATGGGCGCTCGGCACCGACGATTCCGGGCCGGTGAGCATCGAGAATATCAAAGCGACGCTGCCGCCGGAAACGGATCTTTATAACACACCGACGGAGTTTTCGTTCGACGTGGTCTATGCCAACGGCGTTCGCGCTAACGTGGCGCACAACAATCGCAACGGCCTGTTGTTCGAAGGCGAAGACGGGCGGTCGATCTTTGTTGCGCGCGGGATTCTCGAATCGAATCCCGACAGCGTGCGACGCGAACGCATCGGGCCGGGCGAGGTTCGTCTCTACGAGAGCAACATGCACGAGAAGAATTTCGTGGACTGCATTTATAGCGGACAGCCCACGATCACGCCGGTCGAGATCGGCCATCGCTCGATTTCGATCGCGCATCTCGCGAACATCGCGATCCGCCTCGGGCGTTCGAGCCTCCGCTGGGATCCGGCGACGGAAAGCGTGCTCAACGATCCGGACGCGAATCGCATGCTCTCGCGGCCGATGCGCAAAGCCTACGCGGTCTGACGCGTTGTTTCGTCGCCCTGAATCTCTCCCGTGGATGCGGGAGAGACTTGCCGCGCGCGTTCGCGCGGGCCAGCACTCGAACCATGATGATGCGAATCCTTGGTCTTTTCGCGGTGTGGGTCGGCGGGTGCATGGCGGTGAGCGCAGCGGCGCAACCTCCGCAGCGGCAGGTCGGTGACGAGAACATTCTGGCGGGTTTGCGGGCGGGGCATCCGCGCTTGCTGGCGACCGCGCAGGATTGGGCGAAGATTCGTCGGAAAATCCACGACGATGCGGTTTACGCGCGTGTGCATGCGACCCTCTTGAGGGAGGCGCGAGCGTTGTTGTCGGAACCGCCCCTCGAGCGAAAGTTTTTGGGGCGCCGCCTGCTCGGAGTGTCTCGTGAAATGTTTCGCCGTGTGACGACGCTCGGTTATGCGTGGCAGTCGACGGGCGAGCGCGAGTTCGCGGAGCGGGCGGAGAAGGAGATGCTCACGGCAGCGGCGTTTTCGGATTGGAATCCGAGTCACTTTCTCGACGTCGGTGAAGCGGCGACGGCACTGGCGCTCGGCTACGATTGGACTTTTGACGCGCTGCCGGAAGCATCGCGCGCGACGATCCGCCGCGCGCTCGTCGAGAAAGCGTTGCGGCCCGGACTCGATCCGGCGGCGGCGCACAACTGGTGGCATCGGGCGGACAATAACTGGAGCCAGGTGTGTTTCGGCGGTTTGACGCTGGCGGCGCTGACGGTGGCGGAGGAGGAGCCGGAGCTTGCGCGCGATCTGCTCGCGAAAGCGAGAGCGGGAATCCGGCATGGTCTGACTCCCTATGCTCCCGATGGCGTGTATCCGGAAGGACCGTCCTACTGGGTTTATGGGACGACGTATCAGGCGGTGATGATTGCGGCGCTCGAGACGGCTTTGGGCACGGATTGGGAGCTCTCGGCGAGCGAAGGGTTCCTGCCGAGTGCGGGGGCGTTTCTGCAGACGATCGGACCGACGGGCGCCTTCTATAACCATGGGGACGGTGGCGAGCGCGCGGGGCATCAGGCCGTGGTCTATTGGTTCGCCCGCAAGATCGGCGATCCGGGGCTCGCGTTGTTCAACCTGCGCGAACTCGCGGGCGAGGAGTTGACGCAGCCGTCTGATCGCCGGAGCTGGTTTTTCCCGTTGACGGCGGTGTGGTGGCCGGAGGGCGCCGTCGGGGAAACCGCACCGAAGCTACCGCTGCGTTATGCCGGCCGCGGAATGAACCCGATCGTGGCGTTTCGCGAGTCGTGGACGGATCGCAACAGCCTGTATCTCGCGTTCAAAGGCGGCGCGGCGGAATTGAATCACGCGCACATGGATGCGGGCTCGTTCGTGCTCGAGCGCGACGGCGTGCGATGGGCGATCGATCTCGGCCTGCAGGATTATCACTCGCTCGAGTCGAAAGGCGTGGACCTGTGGAATCGCGCGCAGAATTCGCAGCGCTGGCAGGTGTATCGGTTGAATAATTACAGCCACAGCACGTTGACGATCGACGAACAGCTCCATCGCGTCGACGGGCACGCCATCCTTCACGGCTTCGATCCCGACGCGCAGGTGCCGGAGGCGAGCGTGGATTTGTCGAAGGTTTTTCGCGGCCAGGCGGAGCAGGTGCGGCGCACGTTTCGCTGGCTGCCGGGGCGGCGTGTGGCGATCGAAGACCGGCTGAGCGGATTGAAACCGGGCGCGCGCGTGCGCTGGCAATTCCCGACGCGGGCGGAAGTCGTGCTGAATGGGCGCGAAGCGTTGCTGAAGCAGGACGGGCGAGAGTTGAAGGTGCGGCTTTCCGGCTCGGACGACGCAACCTTCGTCGTGGAACCGGCGGCTCCGCCGGCTGACGATTTCAACGCGGCGAATCCCGGCGTGAGTTTGCTGGCGGCGGTTTTCACGGCGCCCGCCGGAGGAGCTGTGCGCTACGAGGTGACGTTCGGAGCGGACTGATCGGCGCGTTCGAGGCACGATGTTGGTCGCGTGAGGCGCTGGGTTGGAGAAGCGCGTATGCGGCCGCGGACGGACGGGAGCGGCTCACCGGGACTCCGACACATCGGGGCAGGCTGGTTCGCGCTACCGGGGGAGAGGACGTGGGCGAGAGGCTATCTGGGGGAGGGATCGGGTGCGTGCGACGCAGGCTCGCGAGATTTCATCGTGATGAAAATCCGCCCGATTGCCCGTTGCGGTGGCTCAAGCAGGTTCGCGCCGACCCACCGGCCTGCGGTGTTCGCATTGCGAACGCTTTGGCGCCGACCAGCCCCACAAACCTTCGAGCCAATGCAAAGAAATCATTCGTCGTGTGCTCTCGGAACCAGGCGCTTCCCTACGGGGAGAGCCTTTTTAAGCGTCCTCGCGTTATCCGGTTTATCGCCGGTTTTTGCGCAGTCGGCGAATCCGCCTCCGGCGGAGCAGGAATCGGATGAAGTCGTCGTCCTTTCACCCTTCACCGTGTCATCCGAGCGCGATCGCGGGTATCAAGCAACGGATACACTGGCGGGCACTCGCATCCGGACCGACCTGGCCGACATCGGTTCGGCGATTTCGGTCGTGACGAAGGAGTTCATGGACGACTTGGGCGCCGTGAACAACGAGACCCTGCTGGCTTACACGACGAACACCGAAGTAAGCGGACCGCGCGGTAATTTCTCGGGCGCGGCGACCGGCCCGACCGAGGCGAACGAAAACGCCGCCTTCGGCAATCCGAACTCCGCGAACCGTATCCGCGGTCTCACTTCGGCTGACAACACGCGCAATTTCTTCCTGAGTTCCGTGGCGTGGGACAGCTACAACGTCAGCCGCGTGGATCTGCAGCGCGGACCGAACGCGATTCTCTTCGGCTTGGGCAGCCCGGCCGGTGTGATCAACGGCACGACGGACGCCGCGAACTTCCATCGCAACCGCGGTGAAGTGGGTGTTCGCGTCGATCAGTTCGGGTCGATCCGGGCCAGCCTGAACTACAATCACGTGCTGATCCCGGGCGAACTCGCGGTGCGCGCGGCGATCCTCGAAGACGAGCGAAAGTTCCGGCAGGATCCGGCGTTCCAGGATGACGAGCGCCACTACATTGCCGCCTCCTATCGTCCGAAGGCGCTCAACAATCGTGACACGCTGTTCCAGATTTCGGGCAACTTCGAGAACGTGAACAGCCGCAGCAATCGTCCGCGCACGGTCACGCCGATGGACTACATCACACCGTTCTTCATCCCGCAGTCGGAAGGCGGGCAGGGCGGCCAGACGGTCAATCGCCTGACTTACGATACCCGCGCGCTGGTAGGAGGTCAGCCGAATCCCAACTACAATTTCAATTCCTGGCTCACCTCCGACTTCGGCGTTGGTGGCCCGATGTATATCTACAACTCCGCCGGTTCGCAGCCCTACTGGCGCGTGGGCCAGCTCGTCACCGAAGGCGCGCTCAACTCGGCCGGCGTCGTGCAGAATCCGACGGCGACGGTCACGACCCCGAACACGTTGATTCACGGCGGCGCATTCAATCCGCTCACGCTCGAAGCGTTCCCCACGCACGCGACGGAGGAAGGTTATCCGTATGCCGCGCTCGGCGCGTATCGCCAGATCGGCCTGAGCGATCCTTCGATCTTCGATTTCTACAACAAGCTGCTCGACGGTCCCAACAAGGGTGAGTGGCAGGACGCGAAGCTCGCCGAGATCTCGCTCGAGAACACGTTCTTCCGGAATCGGCTTGGTTACTCGATCGCCTTCTTCAAGGAGGAGGCTTACCGCGGCCAGACGAACGTCATCGGCTCGGCCAACCGCATCAAGATCGACGTCAACGAAATCGATATCGAAGGAAACCCGAATCCCAACGTCGGCCGCGCTTACGTCGACGAGCCGTTGTTTGGCGGCAACTCGGTCGAGTGGGTCGACCGCGAGGCGCTCCGCGCGCAGATCTTCGGCGCCTACGATTTCAGCGAGAACAAGTCGGGCTGGCTGGGCCGCCTGGTCGGCCGTCAGTCGGTGAATGCCGTGTATCAGAGCGACGAGGACAGCCGTCATCGCCGCACGATGATGCTGCGCGCGCCGACGCCGGACTTCGAAAACTACGCTGCGCTGACGGGTATCGTGCGCACGAACTGGCGTTTCACGCCGCGGTATTATCTCAGCGGAGACCTGCGTGGCCGCGCACTGAATTCGGGTCTGAACCTTTCGAACGTGGCGGACAACATCATCCCCGCCGGCGGTGTGCACACGATTCGTTATTTCGACACGACCTGGGCCCCGCCGGCAGGCGTGACGCCCGGCCAGCCCTGGACGCCGCCCATGCACGTCCCAGTCAACAACAACCCCTATCTCTTCCAGTCGCAGAATCCGGCGAATTACGTCGGGTGGCGCAACGGCACCTTCACGATGGTCGATTCGCTCGATGGCACGCAGGCCAGCATGGACTACGCGACGCGCGCGGCGGCGAAGACCCAGTTCGACGTCGAGTCGCTGGTGGCGGTTTATCAGGGCTACTTCCTCAACAACGGCCTCGTGCTCACGTATGGCTGGCGCGAGGACACCTATGAAAGCCGCTCGGTCGAAGCGCCGTTCCGTCTGAATGGCGCCGGTCAGTCCAGCGCCGACGAAGGCGCGAACGTCGATCCGAGTGTCTTCTCGTTGAACAGCCCGAATGCTTTCCGGAAGAGGGACAAAACCAACACGACGAATTGGAGCGCGGTCGCCCACGTGAATCGCCTGCTCGGCGAGCGCGATCCGCTGCCGCTCAACGTTTCGTTCAGTTACAATCGCGGCGAAGCGTTCGCCCCGGTCGCGGGCCGCCTCGACGGTTTCGGCCGCGAACTGCCGACGCCCGCGGGCAAAACCGAAGACATCGGCGTGCTGCTCGCGACGAAGGACAACAAGTATTCGCTGCGCGTGACGAAGTATGAGACGGAAATCGCGCTGGCGAACTCGCCGGCCAACATCGACTCGCAGATGTTCATCCTCGAACAAGCGATCTCGTTCCCGGCGCGCACGCTCGCGATCATCAACGATCTCCAAGGTCAGGCGCGCGAGAATCTGCTCAACACCTACACCGCGGCGCCGTCCGACATTCCGTCCACCTGGACTGGCACGCAGCCGGAATACTTCCGCGAGGTCATCATGCCCGCCTACGTGGACTTCCTCGACCAGCTCGATACGAAGTTCACCGATTTCGTGAACTACTGGACGCGAACCGGTGCGCTCGTGCCGCGCCAGGGCGGTCCGACGAACAACGTCTTCACGCAACGTCCGGCGACGCACCGTTACACGGAGAATCAGATCTCGCGCGGCTACGAGTTCGAGTTCACGGCGAATCCCACGCCCAACTGGCGCATCGCGGTGAACGCGTCGAAGTCCGAGGCGATCCGTAGTGACGTTCCGGATGCGGCGTTCTCGGAGATCATCGACTTCATCGACAATGCCTATCGCAACACGCCTGCCGGTCTGATGAAGGTCAACATCAGCGCCACCAGCCCGAACCTGGCGGGCACGGCGGTCAACGCGACGGTGCGCAACAATCACTGGGCGCGATTCCTGGGCAACGTCATCTACCTGCGGGCGCTGAACGGTCAGCCGCAGCCGGAAGTGCGCGAGTGGCGCGCGAACGTGATCTCGAACTACTCGTTCAGCGAAGGTGCGCTGCGTGGCGTGGGCGTGGGCGGTGCTTATCGTTACGTGTCCTCCGGCGCGATCGGATTCCCCTACATCCAGATCCCCGGCGAGCCGGACCCGACGCTCGATCTGAACTCGCCCTACAAGGCGGACGCCGAGCACACGTTCGATCTCTGGCTGAGCTATCGTCGCAAGCTGACGGACAAGATCGACTGGCGCATCCAGCTGAATGTCTTCAACGCTTTCGGCAAAAACGAAGTCGTGCCGTTGAACACTCAGGTGGACGGCAGCCCCGGCATGTTCCGCATTCGTGAAGGACGCAGCTGGGCGATCACGAATACGTTCTCGTTCTAAGATAGCTTGGTTGAACTGCACACCGCCGCCGTGGGAAACGGCGGCGGTTTCTTCGTTAACTGCGGGCTCTAATGCTGGACCGCCGATTGACAGTCGTTCGAGGGCAACGCACGGTTTCGAGCCCCATGACTCCCCGTGTGCGTGTTACCCATCGTGACATAGCGGCCCGGACTGGCTTCGACAAATCGACCGTATCGCTGGCGCTGCGCGGCAGTCCCAAGATTGCGGAAGCGACGCGCGTCGCGATCCAAACCGCGGCGATGCAGCTGGGCTATCGTCCCGATCCGATCGTATCGGCCCTGGCGCGGCAGCGCTGGATGCGGACCGAAACGGGGCATGGCGCGGCGATCGCGTATCTGGTGGAGCGGAAGAAGGGAAATTACGATCTGCAGCACCGGCATTTTCGCGCGGCACATGCGCGCGCGGAGGAGCGAGGGTATGTCTTGAGCGAGTTCGATCTCGCCGATTATCCGAACGGCGCGGCGGCGAGCCGGGCGCTGTATCATCGCGGCATCCGCGGACTTGTTTTGTCTTCGATGCCCTCGGACGCCGACACGGATTTCGAAGGTTTCGATTGGGAAAAGTTCACGGTGGTTTGCTGCTCGGTCGGCTGGCTGCGCATGCCGTTTCACGTGGTGACGACCGACATGTTCGAAAGCACGCGTCGCGCGTGGCGGGAACTGGTGGCCCGCGGATATCGGCGGATCGGCGCGGCGTTGTTTCGGCACACGCCGGTCGCGATCGACGATCACACGCGATTGGGTGCGTCGTATGTAGAGCAGTCCGAGCTCGACCCCACGCATGCGAAATTGCCGTTCCTGCTCTGCGATCCGAGCGACAAGGCGAGCTTCCTGAAGTGGTTCGAGAAGCATCGGCCCGATGCGGTGATCGGTTTGATTCCACGACCGGCGCAATGGTTGCGCGAAGCGGGCGTTAGAATCCCGGAGGAGGTCGGCTTCCTCAGCCTGCATGCTTACGCGGATCAACCCGAATCGGGTTTGGGCATGGAGCGGCAGATCGTTGCGCGCACGGCGATCGATCTTTTGGTTTCGCAGATTCAGGAGAATCAGTGGTCGGTTCCGAGTGTGCAGCACGTCGTGCACGTCAAGTCGCCCTGGTTGGAAGGAAACACACTGCGGAAAGTATCCACGCCGACGCCTGAAACGATTTCGACGGCGTGGGCAGGGGCGTCCGCGCGCGAATCGATCCAGGAAGCCTATGGCTAACGGACACGGCTGGCGCGACACGTGCGCGTCCGGGCGTAATTTTCGACGGGGAGGCCGAGGCCGCCTCTGGCGAATCTTCGCGGCGCGCTAGCGAGGGAGCGGCTGTATCGTTTCGAAGATAATCTGCACTGGGCCGAGAAGGCCTGAAGGAGAAAGAGGCGAGTCACGGTGCAGGATTTTCATCGCGGAAAAAGTCTGGCGGCCGTGCGGTGAAACACCGCCGTCGGTGACCCACGCGGGCCAGGCTTCGGCGGCGAACACGCGGTGATCGGAAGCGTGGGCTTTCACCGGGCGCCACGTGGTGTCTTCCGGGAGATGTTCGTCACCAATGAGGCGGTTGACCCAGGTATTCGTGATACGGATGCGCAGTTCGTTACGGCCGGGGATAAGCGCGTCGGTGACGTCGAGCTGCCATGGCTTCCGCCACAGGGTGGGGAGCGTGCGACCGTTCAGAGAGACCTCCGCGAAGTTTTTGACGTTGCCCAATTCGAGGATCGCACGCGCGGGAGCGGTGGCTGCGGCCGGCGGCAGATCGAACGAGGTGCGATATTCGGCGGTGCCGGAGAAGTGGCGAATGTTGGGATTTGAATGCGTCGACCAGTCGGTGAGCTCGCTTGAGGCGATCGACAGGGGGGCGCTGACGACGGAAGGAAATTCGATCTCCCATGAACCGCCGAGCGTGAAAGGCGCAGGCGGCGCGGGGACATGCACGGTGGAAACACGGCCGGAGGCGCGCTCGAGTTTGAAGTCGCCGCCGGAGCGGCTGCGGAGCTCGAGTGGGCCGTTGGGCGAAGCATGAAGGGCTTCGACGACGCTACGCCCATCGTGGGTAACTCCGACGACGGGATCGGCTTGGGTCTTCGCGGGGCGAAACACGATGAACGCCGATCCGTTTGGTTGGAATGGAATGGCGATCCGGGTGTAGTCGCCGGTGCGTTCCCACACCGCGGCGGGCTGGCGCTCGCCCGTCTCCGGCCGCCAGATTTCCGGCTGACCATCGGCAACGCGGAGCTTTAGCGTGAGCACCGACGGCGTTTCATCCTGAACGGCGACGAAGAACATTTCGGTTTCGGCGATGCGACGCCGCGACCAGGCAAGTCGCTCGGGGCCGCTTTCGCGTTCCGAGACGAATGGTGCCAGGGACGCGAGCGTCGCGGCGAACGCATCGGTGCGGATCACACGACCTCGGCCGACGGTGCGGTCTGACTCGGAGAGCGAGGAGTTGCCCCAGAGCGCGCGAATCAGTTCGTGGAAACGGGTGTGACGGTGGGCGTCCGTTTCCCGACCCGGCGGGGTGGAAGGCGGTTCGCCGATGAGAATCAAACCATGTTGCACGGCGGCGTGAAGACGCTGCAGCGAGTCGGTGGTGAGCTCGGCGCCGGGCGCGATCACCAGAAATTGGATACGCTGACCCGAAGGCAGGACGAGGCCGCCGGCACCGGCGGAGATCGGACCCCGCAGCGCGTCGCCGTTGAGCAAGGCGAGCCGATGGGAAGTCATTCGTCGCAACGCTTCGATCGATGGGTTACCGCGCAGTTTCGCTCCGTCCTCGGGAAGGCCTTCGCCGATCCAGACCAGCGCGTCGATTTGCGGCGTGCTTTCCTGGAGCACGGCTTGAGCGCGAGCGACGTAGGCGTTGTAGCCTGAACTCTGCTCCCACCACGTGAGCGTGCGATCGAACCACATGCCCCAGTAGCCCATCGTCATGCCGGGCCGAACATGCGACCACGGCTGGTGGGCGAAGCGGTGAATGTAGAGTTGGTTGAGGCCGTTGGCGAAAGCCTGGTCGGTGCCCGGCTTCATGTTTTCCGGCACGATGCGCCAGGCGTCCTCGGGAAACTGCGAGAACGACTCCGCCGCGATGCGAGGACGGCCATACAGCAACGCCGCCGAGATGGCCTCGTTGGCGAGCGCCCCGTGTCCGGGGCCGCGCCGCCAGAACTCCATCATGGGCACGTCGACCACGCCGTTGCTCGTGAGCGTTGATCCGGCGCTGTGATTGCCCTCGGCGTTCAAGGTGAGGCCGCGGCGTCGCGCGAGCTCGTTCATCCATGTGTAGTAGTTTTCCGCATACAGTTCGGCGATGACCTTGCGGTAATCCCAGAGGAAGCGTTCCGACTCCTCGGCGCCGCCGACGGCGTAACCGGCGAAGACCGGCAGCCAAGGGAGGATCGAGTATCCGGCGCGATGTTCAAACTCCGTGGCGAAGTCGTCACACCAATCATTCGCGCCCGACTCGTAGCTGTCGATCAGGGTGCCGGAGAGCACGCGACCGGCAAGGGGGCCGAGACGTTCGAGCACGGGCACGAAACCATGGTTGAACGCATGCTCGACGGCGGCGCGGTCGAGTTTGTTGCACTCGAGCCCGCGCGCTTCGGGGGGCACGGGATGCGTGAGTTTGCCCGTCGGCGTGTGACCGAGGCGGAGCAGCACCCATTTTCCCGGCGGCGGAGTCCAATCGACGCTGCCATCCGAGCGCAGCCGGTCGGTAAGGTCGATCACGCTTGCCGGATCGACCACGGCATCGGCCGTCGGCTGCGGATATGGCCGCGGTTCCGGAGCGAGCACGTTGCGCTCGACAGGATTGGGCGCGGTGGCGGGGTTGGGAAACGCGAGCAGCGCGATGTCACGATAGTGATCGGCGTTGGTTTCGGGCTGCGGCAGGATGGTGGGCGAGCCGTCGATCGTTGCGCTCGACCACACGAATTTTTGGGAGGCGAGTTCGGGGGGAACCCAGGGACCGCCGGTGCCGGAGTAGCCGGGCGAGTGCGTCATCTCCATGACGAGCCCGAGACGCTCCGCTTCTTCCGCGGTGTGGCGCAGCAAGTCGTAATATTCGGGGGAGCCGAAAACCACCGGGCCGCGTGGAACGGCTTGTTCGACGACGAACAGATTGAAGCCGCCGATTCCCACGCGGTGCATGGCTTCGAGATCGGCGGTGATGCCCTCGCGCGTTACATTCCCACTGATCCAATGCCACCACACCCGGAGTCGAGCGGCGGCGGGCGGTTGAGAGAAAGCATCGCCGAGTGGATCATCGATTTCGCCCGGAATCGCCGCGACGACCGCGGTCGCGAAGAGAGAAGCGAGCAGTCGTGCGAGGCGCCGTAGCATCATCTGGAAGCCCGAGCGCTCAGGTTTTGTCGGGCGGGGCGGATTCGGCTTGCTGCGAGCCGTAGACCGCGATGCGGCCGTCGCGCACGGCTTGCTTGAATCGGCCAATGAACCAGATGGCTGCGACTGAAAACAGCAGTTGGAGGAGGAAGATGCTGCTGTAGTCGAAATTCGTGCCGCGGATCGAGCCGAAGATGGTGCTGAAGACCTGCACCCAGAGGCCGCCGACGTTGATCATGAGAAAACCGACGACGCCGCCCACGAAGGAAAAGCCCGCGCTCACGGTGCCGAAGCGATCGGCCGGGATGAAATCGTAAACCAATGGGCCCCAGATCAGATATTTCAGCATGATGAATCCGCCGCCCATCCCACCGAGAAGACTGATGGGAATGACGATGCTTGTGGGGATCGTTCCCTCCGGTCCGAAATGAATCAGGGCGAAGAACCCGACATTCACGACAGCGGCTCCGCCCATCGCGATCTGCATCAGTGACAGCCGTGAAAAACGGTCAGCCAGGTAGCCGGCAATCGGCACGAACAACGCGAGGTTCACGATCATCGTGATCATCTCGATCCGACCGAACTGCGCCTTGGTGAGGCCGATCTGCTCGGTCATGGTCAACGGAACGAACACACGCGCCGCGGAAGTCGAAAACATGGGGCAGGCGTAGAGCACGTAGACCATCCACCAGCGCCGATCGGCGAAGACCTCGGCGAAGAAACGCGAGAAGCGAAAGCGCTCCTGCACCGCGCCCTCACGCGGCGGCGTTTCGCGAACGCACCAATAGATGAAGACCGTCGTCGCAAGGGTGAGGACCGCGCCGGCCCAGTAGACGAGATGTTCGCCGCGCAGCTCGAAACTCCAACCGTCGATAACCGTGCCGAAGTTGCGATCGAAGTTCGCCAGCAAGACGCCGTTGAAGATGAGGCCGTTGATGGTGGTGGCGATGCTGCGCAGCACGCCGGCGCGTCCACGCTGCGAGGCGGGCACGACCTCGTTGTAAAGCGGCTCGTAGGGCTTCGCGACGTCGGTGAAAAACTGATACAGCACGATCAGCGCGGCGAGCATCCAGAGGTTGGGCGCGAGCGGAATGGCGATGCAGACGAGAGCGGAACCGGTCCAGCCGACGATCAGAAACGGACGACGGCGCCCCCAACGCGTCCAGATGCGGTCGCTGGTGTAGCTCGCGATCGCACCGACGATGAAGTTGAAAGCGATGTTGATGCTGCTGAGGAAGGCGATCAACGCGGGCTGATCGGCGAACTTGCGCAGCGTAAACGTCAGCGGAGATCCGCTTAGCAGGTCCGAGTAGTGCAGCGTTGTCCACGGCAGCATCATGCACACGGCCCAGCTCCACGGGATCTTCGTTTGCTGCGTGGTGATCGGCATCGGGGGAGGAGAGCTGAAGTGGGGCCGGGCGTTCAAGGGAGTTCGCGCATCCAACGGATACACTCACTCGCCCAATCGTAAGGCGTGTCGAGGCCCAATCCGTGGCGGCCGCGCGCGTAAGCGTGGAGTTCGAACGGCACGCCGGCCTGCCGCAAGGCCGACGCGAGGAGGAAGCTGTGTTCGACTGGCACGGTGGCGTCTTCCACCGTGTGCCAGATAAAGCACGGCGGAGTTCGTGACGTGACGCGTTTTTCGATCGAAACCTCGGCCGCGAGGGCAGGTTCCGGGGCGGGCCCGAGCAGATTGGCGCGTGAGCCGGTGTGGCCGTGTGGCGGCAACATCGTGACGACTGGATAACACAGGACGCCGAAATCCGGACGCACCGCCGGTCCGTGACGCTCCCAGTCCACGAGGGTATGACCGGCCAGGTGTCCGCCGGCGGATGATCCCATCACGCCGAGACGAACGTTGGGCGCGAGTTGCGCACGGATCCCGGCCAGAGCAGCTTGCGCTGCCTCGATCATGGCCGGATGACGGAAACCGTCGGGAGCGAGTGGATACGCGACCACGTAGCAGTCGATTCCGGCCTGCGCGAAGCGGCGCGCGTAGCCTTCGCCCTCGTGCGGCGCGAGCAGCGTGTATCCGCCGCCGGGAAAAACGACCAAGGCATGACCGCTGGCGGGCGCCTCCGGCGGGAAATGTTGAACGGCAGAGGACATGAGCGAGGAACGAATGGAGATGAATCAACCAAGCACGACCTGGATTCACGCCGGCGGAGCGGGCGCTTCGACGGGCGTCACGGGGCAGCGAAAACGATAAGCACCCGCGGGCACCGCGACGAAGGTTCTACGCTGGTCGGCGCGGAGAAACGCAAGTCCAGGAACTTCCGCGAGCGGGCGCTGCGACTCGCTGATCGCGAGAGGCTCGACGCCGGGAAGACCGATCTCGCCCACGACTCCCGGAGGAAGCTCGACCTCGAGGGTGAACACACCGTTCTCGCGACGCCAGGCGACACTGATTCGTCCGCGAACCGAGTCGAAGTGTCCGCGAGCCCACGTAAGGTCGTTGGCATCGATCGGTCCGGGGCAGATGCGAACGCGGGCGAAACCCGGTGCTGCAGCGATGGGAGCAAGGCCCAGCACGCCGCCGATGGGCCAAGCGCCGACGTAGAGGAACGAGCTGTGCAGCGAGGAAATGTTTCCGGACGGCTTATGCCATGTTTCCCACAGCGTGGTCGCACCCTGTTCCAACATGTAGGCCCAACCCGGATATCCAGGTCGGCCGACCATGAGGTTGAGCAGATCGTGGCGATCGTTCTCGAGGAGATAGTGGAAGAGCAGGGCGCCGCCGGTGATGCCTGCGCCGATGTGGCCTTTTCGCACCTGACGGATTTCCGCTTCGAGAAGGCGCTCGATTTGCGGCCGGAGATCCGCGGGTGGGATCTCGGCGAGCAAAGCGACCGCGAGCGATGCTTGGGAATTGTCGGCGTAGCCGGTGGTGGCGGGATTGTAGAACTCCTGATGGATCGCACGGCGCGCGGCGGCGGCGCGGTTTTGCCACGTTTGGGCGAGCGTCGCTTCGTTCAACACGAGCGCGATGGCGGCGGCGGTAGAGAGACTCCAGACGCGATAGCAGTTGTTGAAAAAAAGCGTTTCGCGCAGGTCGGAGTTGACGCCGCGGGGCACGTCGGGCGCGAGCCAGTCGCCGAGGAAATCCCATTTGCCGCCCCAGCGGTGAAGCAGATCGGACGAGACTTTGGTCTCGAGAAAATCGAGCCAGCGGGTGATCGGCGCGAAGCTCTGCTCGAGGATCCGGGTGTCACCGTAAAACCGATACAACTGCCATGGCAGTTGCACGCAGAAACCGCTCCAGGCCGGGCCGCCGCCGCCCCAATAGGTTGGCGCCGTGTAGGGGAGTTCGCCCGGATGTTGTGATGGCGGAGGCTCGATGGCCGACGGATCATGCCGGCTCGACCAGAGCGGCGGGTGCCCTTGGACGTCGTGCCAGTCGCGGTTCCACTTCGCGAGAAAGGTGTCCAAGCGATAATGATACAGGCCCGACAGGAGCGTGGCGTGGCCGTCGCCGCCGTAGCCCATGCGTTCGCGATGCGGGCAGTCGGCGACGAAGCCGCCGATGGTGAGATTTTCGAAAGTCCAGCGGCTGGCGGCGACGATCGCGTCCAGCCGAGGGTTGGACGAAGCGAATGAGGTGTTGGACCGGTAGTCGTTGCGCACGGACCAAGCGCGAGTGTGCGCGGGATCAGGAGCGACGGCGTTGCCCCGCACGGTTAGCCACCGGCCGGCGGCGTAGTTAAATCGGTTACGAAACGTGCCGGTGCCGGAAGGCCCCACGATGTATTCGCTCCGGATGGAATGAGTGATCGACTGATCGGCCGCTTCGGAGAACTCGAGGGTGATGAGCGTGCCGGGAGCGGCGGTGAGCGCGATTTCGACGAAGCCGGCGAAGTTGCGACCGAAATCGATGCGATGAACGCCCGGTGCGAGCTCGGAGACGCCGACGGGGCGAAGCTCCTCCTGCAGCCGGTTGGGCTCGGCGGGATCGGCGCGGAGGGAGACGGGGTGGGAGCGAACCGCGGCCGGTTTCCAATCGGCGGTTGCGAGATTGGGCTGCGCCCAGCCGGGGATTTCGGCGCGAGCGTCATAGCGTTCTCCGCCGAAATTTTGAAACTCCCACGTGCCGATCAGTCGACTGGGGCTCGGGTGGGCGAGCCAACTCGCGTCGGTCCCGAGGACTTCGTGCTTTGCCCCCGTGGTCCAGTGGAACAGTGCGCTGACCATCGGCTGCGCGGGAGCGCCGGCGTCGCGAAAATGCGGATACACCGACCAGCCGGCGCCCAGCCACAGAGCGAGGACGTTCGATCCCGGACGAAGATAGGCTTCGAGATCGTATTGAAGATAAAACGCGCGTTTGGAGCCGTCGCAGACGTTCGGCGCGAGAACGGCGTCACCAACTTTCTGGCCGTTGACGTAGAGTTCGTGAAAACCGATCGACGCGACGAGCGCGGTGGCGCGCGAAGGCGGGGTGTCGAAATGAACCTCCCGGCGAAACCACGGATCGGGCGGCGCGGCGCGTTCGCGCTCGGACTCCGGAGGAGGGAGGAAGCTTGGAGGCAGGTGGATCCAGTCTGCAGTCCATTCGCGCGCGGGATCGAGGAGGCCCGTGGTCCAGGTGCTGGATTTGCTCCACTCCGACCATTCGCCGTTTTCGTTCTGAATGCGGACGGCCCAATAGAGGCGTTCGAGCGAACGCAGTGCGATTCCGCGGTAGATGACGTTCGTCGTGGCGGCAGCGACGATCTCGGAGTTCCAGCGATCGGCGGTCGCGGGGGCGAGGTTCGCGGGGGAAGTCGCAACGATGATGTGGTAGGCCGTCTGGTGTTGTGCGCGTTGATCGGACGAGGTCGCGAGCTTCCAGGACAACGCGGGCTGCGCGAGTTCGATGCCAGCGGGTTCGAGCCGGCCCTCGCAGCGCAAGTCCTCTGGGACAAGGAGAGCAGGCGAAGACGACGCGGAAGTAGAACCAGGGGAGGTGCAGCCGGAGGCGGAGGAAGCGGGCGTCACAACAATTTCACTACGGGAGGAAGTCAGTCCGCCGGGGGAGGAGAAACGAGGCAAGGCGGGAGAAGAAAGCGTCAGGACATTGACATGGAGGCTCAAACGTCTTCGAGGTTACACCGATGACCAACTTGCTTCGCGTTACCCAGCGAGATGTTGCTCGGGAGTTTGGCTGCAGCCATGCCACGGTGTCGCTCGCATTGAGCGGCAACCCGCGCATCAGTGAAAAGGTGAGGGCGGAGATCGCCGAACTGGCGGACAGAATGGGCTACCGGCCCGATCCGAGTTTGGCGCAGCTGGCGCGGAGCCGTTTCGCGCGCCGCTCGGCCAGTTACCGGGCGAATCTCGCGTATCTGGTGCATTCGAAAGCTCCGGGACCGCAGCAGCTGCGTCATTTCGAAGCGGCGCGGAAACGGGCGGAGCAGAGCGGCTACAAAGTGGAATCGTTCGACCTGGCGAACTACGCTTCGGGCGCGTCGGCCGCCCAGGTTCTATATAATCGCGGCGTGCGCGGAATCATCATTCCGTCCATGCCGGCGCAGGTGGAAGATCATCTGCGCGATCGCGCGTGGGAGCGTTTCACCATCGTGTGCTGCTCGCTGGGGTGGGCGCGTTTTGTCTACAATGTGGTGACGGACGACGTTTTCGCCGCGACGCGCCTCACGTGGAACGAAGTCGTATCGCGGGGCTACACCCGAATCGGCGCGGCGATGTTCCGGCACAATCCGATCGCGGAAGACGATTTCGCGCGGCACGGCGCCTCGTTTGCGCAGCAGGAAGCGCTCGTGCCGAAGGGCCGTCGCATCCCGATCCTGGTCGATTGCGATCCCTTCGACCGGGACACCTTCATGCGTTGGTTTGAGCGCTACAAGCCGCAGGTCGTGATCTCGTTCATCAGCCGAGCCTGCGAGTGGCTGATCGACTCGGGCTACAAGGTGCCCGAGGACGTTGCGTTCGCGTGTCTGAACGTGCGGGCGCAGGAGGGCTATACCGGGGTGCTGATTCCCGATCCCGATCTGGCGACGACGGCGGTGGATTTTCTGATCGCGCAAATTCATCAGAATCAGCGCGGCGTGCCGCGTGTGCAGCAGTCGCTGATGTTGGAACCGCAATGGCGCGAAGGGAAGACACTGCCGGTTCGTTCCCGACACTGAGTTAACGAATTAACCGCTGGTGGGTTTGCGGCGACCCGCGCGGGGCGCTTCTTCACCTGGACCCACGGGTGATTCGACCCCTTCCGCTCCTTGCAGCGGGAAATCGGATGCACCTATCACCCCCCACGCAACGTAAGCTCCCCGTTCAGCCATGCAGACTACTACTACCTGCCGTCCCGGGATTTCCGGGCTCTTGGTGCTGTCTGGATTGCTCGCCTGGCCGCTGTCGGCCGCGGCGCAAGCCACAGACGCATCTTCGCCATCCGGCGATGAAACCATCGTCCTCTCGCCCTTCGAGGTGAGAACCGACCGCGACAGCGGATATATCGCGACCAACACGCTCGCGGGCAGCCGCCTGAATACCTCGCTGCGCAACACGCCGGCGTCGATTTCTGTCCTCACGAAGGACTTTCTCGACGACATCGGCGCGCTCAATGTCAACCAGGCGATGGAGTTTGCGCTCAGCGCCGGGAATGACATCGGCGGCGGCAACTCGAACGTCGGTGCGTCGACCGGAAACGGGCTCATCGACAACGATTTCAACTTCCAGATCCGCGGTTATCGCCGCGCGACGCAGACGCGCGATTACTTCAACACGATCATCAGCGCGGACATCTTCAATCTCGACCGCGTGGACATCGCGCGCGGTCCGAACTCGATCCTTTTCGGCATCGGTGGACCGGGCGGCATCGTGAACGTGTCGCCGAAGCGCGCGCGGCTCGATCGCAACATCGAAGACGTGACGCTGCATTTCGGCAGCTGGAACATGCGTCGTGGCGCGATCGACGTGAACCACGAGTTGATCGACGACAAGCTGGCGGCGCGCCTGAACCTGATGGCGCAGCGGGCGGACGGTTATCGCGATTTCGAGTCGGATAACCAGGAGCGCGGCGCGCTGGCGCTGACGTGGAAGCCGCTGGAGAGCACGACGATTCGCTTCTCCGGCGAGATGGGCCACATGAAGCAGAACAAAGTTCGCCCGTGGATGCCGTGGGACAACATTTCGCAATGGGCTGCGATGGGCCGGCATTTTGTCGATTTCGGCACGCCTCAGGCGCCGTCGGTGCTCGGTGACGAGGACTACGCGCAATTCCAGAGTGGCAATGGCAACGGATTCCCGGCCAAGCCCGCGGATCCGTTCTTCGGCGGTGAAATCAAGACTGCCGGTCACATCGTCAACGGCACCGGCCGCATCTATCTGACGGACGGCCCGCTCGCGGGCAAGGTGCTCTACACCGGCACGAGCGCGGAAAACGCGCGCTTCTACCGTTCTTCGAGTGGCTCGGGCGTGAGCGGCTACAACAGCCCGCCGGCGTGGGAGGACGAGAGCATTTATCCGCGCAGCGGTAACATCACGGGCCCCGGCCAGTTCGTGGAGTTCGATTATCACACGGTCGGACTCTTCCTGGAGCAGCGTATCGGACAGGACTTCTTCATCGAAGCGGCGGTGAACCGTTCGCACGTGGAGCGGTTGAACCGGCAAGTGGTAGGCTTCGCGGGCATCGGAATCATGTATGACGTCACCTCGACGCTTCCGACGTTCACGAGCGACATGCGCTACAACGCCACGGTGGGCGGTCCCAATGGCGCGGCGTTCGCCAACAAGCTCGGCATTCCGTATCAGGCGACGACGCAGGGGCAGAATGCGCTGAACTTCAACGAGAGCATCCGGAATCCGTATGCCGGCGCCCTGATGGCCTATGCCGAGCCGACCTATTCGGAGATGGAAACGACGCGCGACGACATGCGGATCAGCGCGAACTACAATCTCGATCTCGACCGCTTCGGGAAGCACATGCTGCTCGGCTTCGTTAGCCGGGCCGAGACGCGGAACGAATCGCAGAACTTCCGCGAAGGTAACATCCACCCGCAACGTATGGCGCAGAACCATTTCACCGATCTGCCGCGTCGAGTGTCGCACATCTTCCCGTTCTCGCCGAATCTCGCCGAGCGCGGATTGCCGGATCCTTTCGCCACGAAGATCGGGCCGACCCAACTCTATGGACGTCCGGATGAGTGGTTCGAGAGCGGTTTTGTGCGTGACACCTGGAGCAAGGGGAAGAATCGCATCGATTCCGCCGCGTTGGCTGCGCACAGCGAATTCTTCAATGGCCATCTCGTCACCACCGCGGGTGTCCGCCGCGATCGCATCAAGGTGTGGAATCGGTCGCAGGTCCGCAATGCGCAGACCGGTGAAGCGGTCGCGCTCAATCCCGAGCCGGCGGCGCCTGGCCTCGATCAAACCGGAGATACCCACACGCTCGGCGCGGTGTTTCACATTCCGAAGGCCGAGTGGCTGGGTGTGTTCGTCAATCGCTCGACGAACTTCCAAGACCAGGGCGGTCAGTCGTTGCTCGAGGATGAGGATCTTCGCGTGAACCGCACCCTTGGACCGTTGGAGGGCAAGGGCCTCGATTATGGCATCAAGCTCAGTCTGCTCGACAACCGCATCAACGCGACGGTCACGCGTTTCACGGTTGATCTCGAGAACCAGGCCTCCGGTCACCAGAGCGACGTGTTCAACTACATCAATGCAATCTGGACGACGCTGCTCAACGGCGGCCCGACCGGAACGCTGACCGACCAGAACGATCCCAACGGACACCGGGTGGGCGGAACGGACTCCCGTTCGCAGAAGTCGGAAGGTTACGAGTTGGAAATCACGGCGAACCCGACGCCGAACTGGCGCATTTCGTTCAACGTCAGCAAGGCGGAGAACCAGATTTCGCAACTCGGCGGCGCGCTGTCGGACTACATCGAAAAGCATCGTTCTACCTGGCAGCAAAACGCGGCGCTGAATTACGACACGGGTCGCCCCCCGGGGAATCTCACCAATGCCGGCGGCACGAATACGATCGGCGCGCTCATCACCGGCCTGGACAGCTGGCTCGCGTTCGTGAAGTCGCAGGAAGGTCAGATCGAAACCAACATCCGTCCGTGGAACGCGAATCTCTTCACCGCGTATCGTTTCCGCGACGGCACGTTGAAGGGCCTGACGCTCGGCGCCGGCGCCAACTATCGTGGCGACGCGATTCTCGGCGTGAAACCCGCGACGTTGCAGAACCCGGTGAACGAAGTGTTCAAGGGACGCGATTACATCAACTACAACGCGATGGTCGGCTACGAGTTCACCCTTCCGCGTGACATCCGTGTCCGCCTGCAGCTGAACGTCGACAACCTCTTCAACAACGACGAGAAGCAGGTCGTTGCCTCGAGCTGGAATCCGGTGATGAACGGATTGCAGACTTTCGAGGCGATTCCGAACCCGCGCAGCTATCGTCTGAGCGCGACGTTCTCGTTCTGATCTTGGTGTGATCAACGACCGAGTGCCAACACTCGGTCAGCGAAGCCCGACGTTTCGACGTCGGGCTTTTTGTTTTGCGCCGATTCTCCGTTGGGGAGGCGGAGCTCTACGTAGAACTCCCGTGTGCTAGAGGATCCGTTCGCCGCGGAGCGAGAGAAGCGCGGGGCGGTTTTATCGATCGATGAGCGGGCTGGTGATTGAATTTCCCGGCGCGGATGGGACGGAGGTGGAGGGCAGTTCCGACAGCGTCAGCGTGGACTGCGTGGGAATCTCGTAGATGACTTGGCCGTCTTTTTCCAAGCGACGGCCGCCTTGGGCGAGGATGGCTTTCTCGGTGACGGCGGCGATGCGGTCGACGAGATCGGAGATGCTGAAGCGGTTCGGCAGGTTATCGCGCGAGTAGTTGATGTAGGTGTCGTTGAACGGCACCGTCCAGCGTCCACGGCTGGGGAGTTCGAGCGTGAAACGAGACGGAATGGAATCCACGCCGTGCATGATGCCGAGGAGGCCTCCGAGCGTGGCGGCCTGGTTGTCGCAATCGTAGCCTGCGCTCGTGGCGATCGCGACGGTGCGCGTGAAATCACCTTCGCCATAGAGCAGCGCCATGATGCCGCACAGCCCGTTGATCACCGAACCGAGCACGGGGGTAGGGATGCGGAATCCGTCCACTTCTCTAAAATACTTTTCGTGAAGGAGGCCGCGCACGGTGCGCCAGTCGGGATGGATTTTGTGCCACGTGAGCACGTCCCGAATGCCGCGTGCATACGGGCTGTCGGGGGGGAGCCGGGTCAGGGCGGACTCGATCAGGCGCTGGGGATCTTTCTCAAAGAATGCATCACTGAACATCGAGGCGTAGACCATGGAAGGGTGCGTGGCCCAATCCTCGTGATGAATACGAGCGTCCCATTGCGCGCGACGCGCTGCGGCGCTGGGCATGCCGGCATAGAACACGCCCCAGATTTCGGTTTTCAATTGAGCGGAGAGGCTGAACCAGTGCGGGTTGAGCTCGCGGCTGCCCGTGGCGGGAGGCTGGTGGCCTTGTTCCATCAGATCGCGCGCGGCGCGGGTGGCGGACCAGATGAAGCGATTGATATGCGTCCGCCACATCTCGGTGATTTGCGGATAGGTAAGATCGAGGCCGTATTTTTCGACGGCGTGCAAGGTGACGAGTTCGACGTCGGTATCGTCGTCGCTCCAGGCTCCGCCCATCGCGTCGGCCATGATGTGGATGTAAGCACGCCGATCATTGAGGTTCATGCGCAGGCTGGAGCTGGCGTCGCGATAATCGTGGTAGCGCTCGATCAACACGGGAAGCGGTTCGTCGGTGTAGAGGTTTTCGAAAGGAAACCCCAGGTAGTTGCCGACAATCTGGCCGATCCAGTAACCCTCGATGGCCTGACGGAGGCGGGTTTCGTCGATCTCGCGGGGCGCTTGGGAAAAAACCGTGCAGGAGGCGGTGAGCAGGGTGAGGTATCCGAAACGCAGGAGTTTCATTTTCTCAGGATGTGGTTTGAGGGAAAACGTGCCGAGTGGCGGGGAGGTCACATCGGAAACCGACGTTACCGGTGTGACTTTGGGCCGGGTTATCAAACTCGAGCGGGTTCGATTCGTTGGCGCATCTGTCCTACCCCGTGCCAACGAAGCTTTGCGTGCCGTTTCGACGCTGGTCGTTTTTTCTGCTCATGACGTGCATTCCTGCCGCCGCCAGTTCCCCCGTGCTCACGGGTGGGGCGCTCGGCGGCGAGCGTCCACGGGTGGTCGTTTCGACGGACATCGGCGGGGACGATCCGGACGATATTCAATCGCTGGTGCATTATCTGCTTTATGCCGATGTATTCGATACCGAGGGGCTGATCAGTTCTCCGCCGAGCAAGGGGCGCGTAAGTGACATCTTCGACGTGCTCGACGCGTATGCGGAGGATTTCGATGTGCTGCGGGCGCGGTCCGGAAGGTATCCGACGCCGGATACGTTGCGCGCGATGGTGAAACAAGGCGCGATCGATCCGGCGCCCGTGGCGGGGTTTTCGGAAGCGACCGAAGGTTCGCGGTGGATTGTCGAGCGCGCCCGTGTGACTTCGGAGCGGCCGCTGTGGGTGCTGGTGTGGGGATCGATCACCGACGTCGCGCAGGCGGTGCACGACGCGCCGGACATCAAGTCCCGGATTCGGATCTATAGTATCGGTTCGTGGAATACGGCGCAGGATCCGGCGGCGCGTGAGTATCTGTTTCGCGAGCATCCGGATATTTGGTGGATCGAGAACGATACGACCTTTCGCGGGATGTATCTCGGCGGGAAGCAGGAGGGCGATCTCGAGAATTTGAAATTTGTCGAGACGCACGTGCGGCGGCGCGGCGCCCTCGGAGCGTGCTTCTGGGAGGCGAAGCAGGATATCAAGATGGGCGATACGCCGAGCGTATTGTATTTGTTGCGCGGCACGCCGTCGGATCCGACGCGGCCCTCGTGGGGCGGACAGTTTGTGCGGACGAGAACGGAGCGGGAGACGTATTGGCACGACGATCCGGATCCCGCGCGGCGGTTTGCCGATCGGAATGGCGCGGCGCATGTGAACCGCTGGCGGGAGGATTATCTGCGTGATTGGCAGCGGCGGATGGAGATGCTGCCGCTGCGGCGGTGAGTGGGCGATCGGCGTTGCGCGGCGATCGATGGTCAGGCGTAAATTCTCGAAGCTTTCTCATGATGAACATTACCCCAGTGATTCGCGGTGCGGTGTTGATTGTTTTTGCGTGTTCGCTGCAGGCGCAAACGCCGGCGGCGCGTGAGGCGGAGATTGTCATTTATGGCGGCAACGCCGGCGGGGTGGCGGCGGGAATTCAGGCGAAGCGGATGGGGCGCGACGTGCTCGTGATCGAGCCCTCGACGCATGTCGGCGGACTGACGACGGGCGGGCTCGGGCAGACGGACATTGGCAACAAGCATGTGATCGGCGGAATTGCGCGGGAGTTTTATCGGGGGATTCGCGCCTACTACCTGCGGCCGGAGTCGTGGAAGTGGCAGCAGCGCGAGGAGTATCGCGATGGAGGTCAGACGCGAACGGATGCGAACGAGGACACGATGTGGACCTTCGAGCCGAGCGCGGCGCAGGCGGTGTTGCGAACGATGATCGCAGAGGCGGGACTGGAAGTGATCACGAACGAGCGGCTGGATCGGGCGGGCGGAGTCGTGAAGGAAGGCGGACGAATTGTGGCGATTCGGTTCGAGAGCGGGTTGGAAGTGCGCGGGAAGATTTTCATCGATGCGACCTACGAAGGAGACCTGATGGCGACGGCGGGGGTGCGTTATCGGGTCGGACGCGAGAGCAATCGCGAATATGGCGAAACGCTGAACGGCGTGCAGGCGGACCGCTGGGCGCGTCAGCTCTCGTGGCGGCTTTCGTTCAACGCGGGGAATCACCAACTCGCGGACGGGGTGGACCCGTATCGGATTCCGGGCGATCGGAACAGCGGGGTGTTGCCGGGCATTCGCGACGGCGGGCCGGGGATTGAAGGTTCGGGCGACGCGGGGGTGCAGGCGTATTGTTTTCGCGCGTGCCTGACGGACCATCCGAAGAACCGGATTCCGTTTCCGAAGCCGGAGGATTACGACGAGATCAACTACGAGTTGCTGCTACGGCATCTCGAAGCGGATCCGAACGCGCGGCTGTGGATCAATTCGGCGATGCCGAATCGGAAAACGGATACGAACAACGGCGGCGGTTTCTCGGGGGACTTCATCGGCGGGAATCACGCGTATCCGGAAGCGGATTACGCGGAGCGGGAGAAGATCGTGGCGGCGCATCGGTCGTATCAGCTCGGGCTGTATTGGACGCTGGCGAATCATCCGCGCGTGCCGGCGGCGGTGCGCGAGCGGGTCTCGGTGTGGGGTTTGCCGAAGGACGAGTATGTCGAAAACGGAAACTGGTCGCCGCAGCTTTATGTGCGCGAGGCGCGGCGGATGGTGGGACAGCTGGTGATGACGCAGCATCACGCGGAGAGCCGGGAGGTGGCGGCGGACGCGGTGGGCATGGCGGCTTACGGGATGGATTCGCATCACGTGCAGCGTTACGTGGACGCGAACGGGTTTGCGCGGAACGAAGGCAATGTGGAGGCGCACGTGGAGCGTCCGTATCCGATTGGCCGTGGGGCGTTGCTGCCGGCGGAGAACGAGGTGGAGAATTTGATCGTGCCGGTGTGCGTGTCGGCCACGCACATCGCGTATGGGTCGATCCGGATGGAGCCCGTGTTCATGGTGCTGGGCCAATCGGCGGCGACGCTCGCAGCACACGCGTTGGAGGAAAATTGCGCGCCGGGAGCGGTGGAGTATGCGCGATTGGCGGCGCGGCTTCGGGCGGACGGGCAGGTGTTGGAGCTGAGCGATGCGATCCAGCCGCTGGCGGAGCAGGGGCAGTGAGAGCGCGCGGTGGCGGCTCGGCGAGGACCCCGACGGATCGGGGCAGGCTGCCTGCCCTACCTAGAGCGACTCCAGTCTGGCGCAGACTTCGCTGATGAGGAACTCGGGGGTCGAGGCGCCGGCGGTGACGCCGACGGTTTCGTATTTCTTCATCTCGTCCGCAACAATCTCGGCGGCGGTCTCGATGTGATAGGTAGGGAGATTCTGGAGACGCGCGAGCGAGGCGAGTTTCACCGTATTCGCGGAATGGTGACCGCCGATGACGACGATGGCCTGGGCGCCCTGGCGGGCGAGGGAGACGACGTCGTTTTGCCGGTCTTTTGTGGCCTGGCAGATCGTGTCGAAGACGAGAACCTCGCTGAATTTGGTGCGGGCGTAGGCGGCGAGTTCGTCGAACTCGTGCATGAACATCGTCGATTGCGAAACCATGCAGACGCGATCGAGCGGCGGGAGCGCGTCGATGTCGGCTTTGCTGGTGATGCAATAGCCGCGGCCCTCGGTGTAGCCCATGAGACCGATGGCTTCGGGGTGGTTTTTGTCGCCGAAGATGATGGTGGAGTAGCCTTTCTTGGCGTGGAGGCGGATTTTGCCGGCGATGATGCCGACATCGGGGCAGGTGGCGTCCTTGAACTCCATGCCGAGATTTTTGAGGTAGGTGCGGCGCTCGGGCGAGATGCCGTGGGCGCGGACGACCATGACGGGATTTTCGCCCTCGGTGGGGGTGGAGATGGCGAGGTCGGCGCGGCTTTGGTAGTCGCCGACTTCGCGAATGCCTTCCTGCGAAAGTTTTTCCATCATCTGGCGATTATGGATGAGGGGGCCGTCGGTGTAGACGGGATGGCGGCCCTGTTGGGCGTAGTCGCGGGCGATGTCGATGGCGCGTTCGACCCCCCAGCAGAAACCGGCGCTTTTTGCGCGGAGAACTTTCATGCGGCGGACAATGGGGGCGCGAGGGGAGGCGTCAAACGTGGAGGCGGGGGGGCGGGTTTGAGGTTTTGTTGAACCACGAATGGACACGAAGGGGCACGAATGGGGGCGCAGAGCTGACGGGCGTGCTGGCCGTGCTGGCTTTTGCGGTGAGTCCCGCGAATCACCGGGCGAGGGATCGGTGGTCTTGCTCGTGATCGTAATCGTGATCGTGAACGGGATTGGGAGAACGAGAAGGAGGGGAGCACGAGCACGAGGACGATCACGAGCACGAGGGGGAGGAGGAGGGGAAAGTTAGGGTGAGGCGGGTGCCGGTGGCGGGGGTGCTGTCGAGGTGGAGCGAGGCGCCGAGTTGGTTGGCGCGGGCTTGCATGTTGCGGAGGCCGTGGCCGGTGGGGCGAGTTTGGGCGGGGTCGAAACCGGCGCCGTTGTCGGCGATGATGAGTTGGAGGCCGGAGGAGGTGAGGGAAAGTTGTATCGAGATTTTGGACGCGGCGCTGTGGCGGACGGCGTTGCTGACGGCTTCGCGGGCGATTTGAAGAAGTTCGATCGATTGGGACGGCGAGAGGAGGCGGAGGGCGGTTTCGTCGATCTGGAAGTCGAAATCGATTTCGCGCGCGGCGGCGAGTTCCTCGGCGATGGCGCGAAGGGCGGGGGCGAAATCGGCGGAGGTGAGATTTTCGGGCGAAAGTCCGGCGATGTGGGCGCGGATGTCGCGGATGCAGCGGTTGAGGTTTTCGCGGGTGCGGGCGATACGCGCTTCGGCTTCGGTGGGATCGGTGGCGACGAGCGGGCGGGCGGATTCGAGAGTGAGGCCGGCGGCGTAGAGGGATTGGATGATGCCGTCGTGGAGATCGCGACCGAGGCGGATTTTTTCCTGAAGGGAACGGTTGAGGAGTTGTTGCGTGAGGAGGGCGTCGGCTTCGGCGCGCTGGCGGACGTCGCGTTCGTGGGCGAGTTCGCGGGATTGGGCGACGGAGGATTCGGCGAGTTTGGCGAGGGCGCCGACCTCGGTGCGGGTGGCGTTGAACGGCGCGCGGGAGTCGGTGGAGCGGGGCCGGCGAACGCCGAGGCTGACGAGGAGCGCGGTGGTGAGAACGAGCGCGGTGAGGGAAAGTGGGAGGGTGAGGCGGTGAGAGAAATCGGCGAGGCGGGCGGAAGAGGCCGTCACTCGCTCGGGTTCGCGATGAACGCGAACCGACGAACGTGTGGCAAAGAGGAGCGTGGAGAGCGCGATGAGGACCAGAAGGAGAACGAGGCCGAGGACGCGCGGGAGGGGGTTCATGCGGCGCGGGTGAGGATGGTGCGAGTGCGCGGGGGGTCAAAGGGGGATTGCGGGAGGCTAGAGGCGGGTGGAACGGGGAGGACAATGCAGTGAAACCGCGAAGGGCGCGAAGCGACGCGAAGCTTGGTTAAAAAAGCCACACGGCGGCCTGTTTTCCTTCGCGCTTCTTCGCGCCCTTAGCGGTTCGGATGGATGGACACGGGGCGTGGGACGTGCGGCGGGGCAGCAAAACTTTCGACATTTGGGGGCGGCGCGTTTTGGTTAAACGACTTCCAAATGAAGTCATTCTACATCACGACCGCCATCGACTACGTGAACGGTTCGCCGCATCTGGGCCATGCCTATGAAAAGGTGCTGACGGACGTCATTGCCCGGTTTCGGCGTCAGATGGGAGACAAGGTGCATTTTTTGACGGGGACGGACGAGCATGGTCAAAAAGTGCAGGCGAGCGCGCGGAAGCTCGGGATCGCGCCGCAGGCGTTTGCGGATCAGGTGAGCGAGGAGTTTCGGGCGTTGCTGCCGCGGCTGAACATCTCGAATGACGATTTCATTCGGACGACGGAGGAGCGTCACAAGAAAGTCGTGCGCGACGTGCTGCAGCGGTTGTTCGACAAAGGAGAAATCTACAAAGCGGAATACAAAGGATTCTATTCGACGCGGCAGGAGCAGTTTTTGCAGGAGAAGGATCGGAATCCGGATGGGACCTGGCCGGAGATTTTTGGCGAGGTGACGGAGATCGTGGAGGCCAATTATTTCTTCAAGCTGCAGCAGTATCAGGAGTGGCTGGTGGAGTTTCTGACGAAGAACGAGGACTTCGTTTTTCCGAAGTTCCGGCAGAAGCAGGTGCTGGAGTTTTTGAAGGAGCCGCTGAATGACTTGTGCATCTCGCGTCCGCGGGAGCGGTTGGAGTGGGGCATTCCGTTGCCCTTCGACGAGCAGTATGTGACCTACGTGTGGTTCGACGCGTTGATCAATTATTACTCGGCGGTGGCGGACAAGGACGGCGTGTGGCCGGCGACGTATCACGTGATCGGGAAAGATATTCTGGTGCCGCCGCATGCGGTGTATTGGCCGATCATGTTGCATGCGGCGGGGATTCCGCTGCCGAAAGGAATCATCGCGCACGGCTGGTGGCTGCAACGTGGCGCGAAGATGTCGAAGAGCACGGGCAACGCGCTCAATCCGCTGGATCTCGTCGATGAATTCGGGGCGGATGCGTTTCGGTATTTCCTGATTCGCGAGATGAACGTCGGGCAGGACAGCGATTTCACGCGCGAGCAGTTTCTGGTGCGCTACAACAGCGAACTGGCGAACAATCTCGGGAATCTGGTGAACCGGACGTTGAACATGACGACGCGGTTTGCGGGAGGCGTGTTGCCGGCGGCGGATGAGACGGCGGGCGCGGGTGAGGGCGATGAGTTGGAGAAGAATCTGCGAGCGCTGTGGGAGAAAACGCGCGACGAGTTCGTGGCGTTGAGCGAAGGGTTTCAGTTTCACACGGCGCTCGAGCGCGCGATGGTGTTCCTCACGGAGACGAATGCGTATATCGAGAAACGCGCGCCGTGGAAATTGGGGAAGTCGGCGGAGGCGAAGGATCAGGCTTTGTTGAAGACCTCGCTCGCGACGATGGCGGAAGCGCTGCGGCTGGCGGTGGCGTTGATGCAGCATGTGACGCCCACGACGACGGAAAAAGTGAATGCGGCGCTCGGGTATTCGCCGGGGGCGAGTTGGAAGGATGAACTCGTGTGGGGCGCGAAGTTGAATGGCGCCAAGGTGGCGGGAGCGCTGGTGTTGTTTCCGCGACCGGTGGTGGAGAAGCCGGAAGCAACGGCGAAGGAGAAGAAAGGCTGACGTGCTCTTGATCGTAATCGTGCTCGTGATCGTGATTGAAGTTGGGGTTGGGTGAGGGCGCGGGGGATTTCGAGCGCGAGCACGAGCACGAGCGCGATCACGAGCACGAGTAAGAGCACGAGCACGATCTGTGATGACCATCCTTCCGGTTGACCCGATCGCGAATGCGAATCCTGAGGCGCTGCGGGCGTTTTTGGGGACGTGTCGCGAGGCGGCGCGGAAGGACGGGCGGGCGAAGCTGGTGAGCATTTCGATCGGGGTGGAGGCGCTCGATCCGCTGGCGGTGTTGGAGTCGATTTTCGAGCCGGGAGAGCAGCACTTTTATGCGGAGCGGCCGGCGTTGGAGACGGCGATTGCGGGGGCGGAGGCGGTGGTGTCGGTGGAGGCGTCGGGCGGCGGGCGTTTTGCGGCGGTGCAGCGATTCGTCGACCAGACGCTGGCGGATACGATTGCGGTGGGGGATGTGAACGCGCCCTTTGGCGGGCCGCATTTTTTCGCGGCGTTTGCGTTTCGCGATGAGGTGGAGAGCGGCGAGGCGTTTCCGGCGGCGCGGGTGTTTGTGCCGCGGTGGCAGGTGGCACGAGCGGGCGGGCGAACGACGGCGGTGGCGAATTTTTTGGTGGAGCCGGAGGCGGAGTTGGAGGCGATCGCGGAAAAAGTGTGGCGGGCGCACGGGAAGTTTCGGGGATTCGAGTATGGAG
>JAFAAS010000070.1 GCA_023426435.1 Verrucomicrobiota bacterium
CTCGCCCGACCGCACTTTCGCCCTCGACGCCGACCAGCCGTTCGCCTGGCACGACGCCACCATCGAGCCCATCGCCGCGGCCCACGAGGACTACGAAATCGACGCCCACGGCCATCACCGCTTTCTCGGTTTTCTGATCCACTGGCACAACCGCGCGCTCTATCACGCCGGCGATACGACCGCCACGCCACAACTCTCCGCCCAGCTCCAACGCGAACGCATCGACGTCGGCCTTCTTCCCGTCAACGGCGCCGACGACGTCCGACGCCAGCTCGACATCGTCGGTAACATGGATGTCGCCTCCGCTCTCACGCTCGCGGACCGCCACCGCTTCGGCCTCGCCGTGCCGATGCACTTCGATCTCTACCCCAACAACGGCCTCACCCCCGCCGAGTTCGCCGCCGCGTGGTTCTCCCACCCCGCCGCCAAACGCGTCCCCCTGAAAATCTTCGAGCCCGGCGAACGCCACACGCTCGCCTAAACGCGCGCCCAATTCCACGCTTCCCCTTCCCGCCGTCCCATGCGATCACCTTCGGTTTTCGCCCATGCATCTCCTGGTCACCAACGACGACGGCATCCACAGCGTTTTTCTTCACGAACTCGTCCACGCGCTGCGCGCCGTCGGCCACACCACTTCCGTCGTCGCCCCCAAATCCGAACAAAGCTGGATCGGCGCCGCCAAATCCCGCAATCGCCCCGTCCACGCCTGCATCAGCGATCATGGCCTCGCCTGCGACACGTGGGTCGTCGACGGCACGCCCAGCGATTGCGTCAACATCGGTCTCGGCCACCTCATCAAAACCCCCGTCGACGGCGTCGTCAGCGGCATCAACACCGGTCGCAACGCCTCCCTCGGTTTCATCATCGCCAGCGGCACCATCGCCGGCGCCTGGGAGGGCGCCCTCCACGGCCTTCCTTCCATCGCCTTCTCGCAAGACCTCACCACCGAGCTCTACGACCGCTTCAAAGCCAATCGCGACACCCCCGACGCCGAACTCCACACCACGCTGAAGACCTCCGCCGCTCACGCCGCGCATCTCAGCACCGAACTTCTCGCCGGCACCTCGCGCCAAAGCTTCATCGTTCACAACATCAACTTTCCCCTCCGCTGCCGGCCCGACACCCCCGTCCGCCGCACGATTCCCGCGCGCGTCGTCGTGCCGGGTCTCTTCAGCCCCGCTGACGACGACGGCACCCACCGTCTCGTCTTCCGCCTCGGCGAAGACCTCTCGCCCGCCGGCCCGCTCACCGACCGCGCCGCCCTCGATGCCGGCGAAATCAGCCACACCGTTCTCGACTACTCCAAGCTCGGCTCCTGACCGCGCCCGCGCGCCGCAAATCACCTTCCTTTCACAGGATTCCACCCCCGCAAACTTGCCAGGCACACCCGCCGCTCCTTCTCTCGAACTTCCAGCTATGCAGCTCGTGATGTTCGACATGGACGGCACCCTCACCGACAGCTTTTCGCTCGACGAAAACTGTTACGTGCTCGCCATCCAACAAGCGCTCGGGCTCGAGAACGTCATCACCGCGTGGGACACCTACACGCACACAAGTTCGTCCTATTGCCTCCAGGAAATCGTCCGCGCCTCCCGCGGCACCGCGCCCACGCCCGACGAATCCCGCGCCGTCCAAACCCGCATGATCGAGATCATGTCGGAAATCCAACGCACCCGCAGCCGCCACACCCGCGAAATCCCCGGCGCCGCCGCCGCCCTTCAACACCTTCGCAACCACCACGTCGCCGTCGCCATCGCGTCCGGTGACTGGGAAATGACCGCCCGCCACAAGCTGACGTCCGCCGGCATCCCGTTCGAAGATCTCCCTCACGCCTTCTGCGACTGCTCGCACGCGCGCACCGAAATCATGCGCACCGCCCTCCAACGCGCGCAGCAGCACTACGGCCGCGCTTCGTTCGATCGCATCGTTTACGTCGGCGACGCGGCGTGGGACGTCAGCGCCTGCTTCGATCTCGGTTGGCCGCTCGTCGCCATTGGCACCGGCGCGCACGCCGATCGCCTCCGCTCGCTCGGCGCCTCGCACGTCCTGCCCGACTACAACGACCTCCCCGCCTTCCTCGCCGCCCTCGCCGAAGCCACCGCCCCCCTTCGCCAAACCGGCTGACCGGTGGAACCCGACGTCCCCGTCGGGCTGGATCTTCAAGGTAGGGCGAGCCGTCCCCGGCGAGCCGCTCCCCATAGCGTTTGGTCCCGCAGCCCCCACCCGCTCCCCCAGCGCGCATCTCCACGCCCCAAGCCACCCGCTTTTCTTTCGTGTATTTCGCGTATTTCGTGATTTCTCTCCGCCTCTTCCGATGATCGAAGTCCGCAATCTCACCCGCGTCTTTCGCACCTACAAAAAACAACCCGGCTTCTGGGGCGGCGTGAAGGGCCTCTTCCATCGTCAGTTCGAGGAAACCGCCGCCGCGAAAGACATCTCGTTCGACATCGCCGAGGGCGAATTCGTCGGATTTCTCGGGCCCAACGGCGCCGGCAAAACCACCACGCTGAAAATGCTCTCGGGCCTCATCTACCCGACGAGCGGCACCGCCCGCGTCGCCGGCTTCGATCCCACCCGCCGCGAAAACGCCTACCGCCGCATCTTCGCCCTGGTCCTCGGCCAGAAAAACCAGCTCTGGTGGGATCTCCCCGCGATCGAATCCTTTCACCTCCTCCGCGCGATCTACGCCCTGCCCGAAGACCAGTTCAAAGCCACCCTCGACGAGCTCGTCGACCTCCTCGACATCCGCTCCAAGCTCAACGTCATGGTCCGCGAGCTCTCCCTCGGCGAACGCATGAAGATGGAGCTCATCGCCGCACTCCTCCATCGCCCGCGCGTCCTCTTTCTCGACGAACCCACCATCGGCCTCGACGTCGTCTCGCAAAAATCCGTCCGCAGCTTCCTCCGCGATTACAACCGCCGCCATCGCGTCACCATCCTCCTCACCAGCCACTACATGGCCGATATCAAGGAGCTCTGCGAACGCGTCATCGTCATCCACAAGGGTTCCAAAATCTACGACGGCGCCCTCGCCCGCCTCGAAACCTCCTCCGGCGCGCGCAAGAAAATCATCTCCTTCGTCCCCGCACTCGACGAAGGCGACCGCACCGCCGCGCTCGCCTTCCCCGACACCTGGCAATCCCAACACGCCGCCACCGCCCGCTCACCCGACGGCAAGTTCACCCTCACCGTCCCCGGCGACAAAGTCGTCACCGTCTCCCAGGAAATCCTCCGCACCGGCCCCGTCGCCGACATCACGATCGAAGACGTCCCCCTCGAAGACGTCATCGCCGAACTCTTCTCCGCCCAATCTTAAGTCAGCAGTAGCGGAACGCGTAAGCGTTTCGTCCGCCCACCTCACAACCCATATCGCTCCTGCAACACCGCGAGCGAGCACATCATCAACACCGCCGGATCCAACGGCCCGCGCTCCGCTCCGCTCATCGTTTTCATCCGCGCCAACAACGTCTCGACCGCGCCCACGTCAAAAAACCCCGTCGCGGCCAGCGCTCCGCCGCACAGCTTCTCCTCCGCGAACTTCAACATCGCGCTCCCGTCCTGCAACAAAGTCGGCGGCGCCAAAAACGGCTGCTTCTTCCGCCGATAAACCTGCTCCGTCACAAACGGCCGCATCGCCTCGCGCAGCACCCATTTCTCCTGGCCATCCCGCCGCAGCAACTCCACCGGCACCTCTCGCGCCACCTCGAACAGCTTGTGATCCAAAAACGGCAGCCGCTGCTCCACCGCGTGCGCCATGTCCAGCCGTTCGCCCGCGAGCACGTAATTCGCGAACCCCGACTTCATCCACAGGTGCATCACCTGCCGCACCGGCGCCCGCCCGTCCATCTGCTCCGCCACGTCCATTTGCCGGTAAAATTCCCACAACGGATTCCGCCCCGCCTGCTCGCGCACGAACTCCGCGCTGACCACGCCATGCTCCAGCGCCCGCCGCCCCGCCACCGCCGCCGCACTCGCACTCGGAAACGCTAGCGCCTGCGCTCGCGCCGCCAATGCAGCCGCGACCTCCGCCGCCGGCGCTGTATCCATTTTCAAAGCACGCACCAGCGCCTCCGGCCACGCCGCCGGCGCCATCGCCCCGCCGATTCCGAGCGCCCGATCGAAAAAGCGATATCCCGCCGCAATCTCATCCGCCCCCTCGCCCGCCAGCACCACTTTCACCCCCGCCTCGCGCACCCCGCGGCTCAACAAATACCGCGCCGCGCCATGCGCGTTGTATTGGATACTCTCGCCTTGCGCCACCGCGTCCTCGAACACCCGCGCGAAATCCGCATTCGTCACCCGGATCCGAAAAAACTCCACGCCCGCCGCCGCCGCGCTCGCTTCCGCCACCGCGCTTTCATCGAAGTCCGGATGATCGAACGCGATCGTGAACGCCTTCATCTGCCCACCGAAAAAGGTCCGCGCCATCCCCAGCGCCGCCGACGAATCCAACCCTCCGCTCAACAAACACCCGACCGGCACATCCGCCCGCAACCGCAGCCGCACCGCCTCCGCTGCCTCCGCCCGCAATCGCTCGATCCAATCCGCTTCCGTCCTCGACGCCTCCTCGCCCGTCTTCGGGTAGTCGGTTTTCCAATACGCCGCGATCTTCACTTCCCCACCGTCCGCCACCTCCAGATAACACCCCGGCGGCACCTGCCTCACCCCGGCAAACAGCGTGCGCTCCGGCGACAGATTCGAAAACAAACTGTCATACACCGCCGCCCGATCCCACTCCAGCCGCACGCCCGCCGCCGCCAGCGCCTTCACCTCCGACGCAATCCACAGCGTCGCCCCGCAACGCGCATAAAACAGCGGCTTGATCCCAAAGCGATCCCTCGCCGCCAGCATTCTCCGCTTCCTCCCATCCCACACCGCAAACGCAAACTCCCCCCGCAGCTCCGTGAAACAGTCCACCCCGCGCTCTTCGTAAAGGTGCAGCGCGATCTCGCTGTCCGACCGCGTCCGAAATCGATGCCCGCGCGCCTCAAGTTCACCGCGAATCCGCTCGAAATCGTAGAACTCGCCATTCACCGCGATGTGCAGCGTCTCGTCCTCGTTCGCGATCGGCTGCTGCCCGGTCGTCAGATCGATGATGCTCAAACGCGCGTGGCCCAGTCCGCCGCTCCCATCGCTCGCGCGCCACACACTCGCTTCATCCGGCCCGCGATGTCGCATGCTCGCCACTGCCGCCCGCAACGCTCCCGCGTTCACGTCCCGTTCATCCGAAACCGCCGCAACAATCCCGCACATCGTCGGCGCAGTGTTCAGAATCCCGCTCGCGCTTCCAGCGCAATCTCCGCTCGCCGCCTCGCCGCGCTCACCGCACCACTCCTCCCAGCCGCACCGCGATCTCGCGCGCCATCCGCTTCATCCGCGCCGCGCTTTCCTCCAACGTTCCCTCCGCCTCCAATTCCCGCACCCACTCCCGCCCCACCTCGCCGCCGTCTTTCGCAATCTTCGCCCGCACCGCCTTCACGCTCGCCAGCGAATGCATCGGCCTCGGCCCGCAATCCTTCCCACGCACCGCCACATACGCCAGTCGCAGCACCGAAAACCGCACCGCCTCCAACAAAAACCACGCGCCCAGCCGCTCTCCCCGCGCGAACAGCTTCTCGAACTTCTGCAGGTCGATCTCCAGTCCGTCGATCAACGCCCGCACTTCCCGTTCACCGGCCGGCGTCTCCTTCACCAACAGCGATCCTTCCGCCTGCTTCAACCCCGCGGCACCTTTGAACACCACCGAGTCCACCGACACGACCGGCGCGTCCGGACTCGCAAACACCAACAGATCCACCGGCACGTCGTCCGCGAACAAGCACTCGTAGTTCCACACCGTCGGCCCGAGCTTGCTCAACCTCCACCGCACGCGCGGTTCGCGCTGCAACATTTCGATCCACCGCTCGAAATCCTCCTCCTCCCATCCGGGCGCGTGTATCCGAATATCCACGTCACTATGCTCGTCCGCCACGCCGGCCGCGCGACTGCCCGACACCCATAACGCCACCACGTTCGACTCCCCCAACAGCGCCTCGATCGCGCGGCGCACGATGTCGGCGCCGCGCACATTGGCCTGCCGCGACACCCATGCTTCCCACTCCACCGCCGCGATCACGCCTTCGTCTCCGTTTGCATCGTCGCCTCAAACATCCGGCACGCCACCACCGTTCCGCTCGCATCGCGAATCATGTCCGCAGGCGACCACAAATCCGCGCGCTCCGGCAGCGCCATCCGCACCATGTGCGACACGATGTAAATGCACCGTTCCTCCGGCTCCGGCAATCCGGCCACCGCGCCATATTTCCCTTCGATCACCGGCACCGCGTGTCCGCCTAATTCGATCGTTCTCGCCTGCCGGTAATCGACCGACACCCGCGCATTTCCCTCCGAGGGAAGCACCGTTTCCGTGCCATCGGGATGTCGCAGCGAGATGGGATGCGGACACAGATTCACCAACTTCATCGCATCGTCATCTCTCCGAATCTCCACCCGAGTGCAACTCCGGCGATCGCCAGCTATCGCCCACCAGCTCACGCATGAACCGCCGCATCGCCGCCGCACAATCGTCCACCGCCGCCGCGATCTCGACTTTGTTCAACCGCGCACTCACCGCCACCGCCTGCAACTCATCCGGCTCCGCCACGCGTTCGATCCGCCGCCCTTCCGGAAAACTCCGCTCGCCCCGCCGCAATTTCAATTCGTGCAGCAGTCGCAGGTTCGTCTCCGCCAGATTCCGATGCAGCATCCGCTGCGCCGCCACCCACTCGCCGCGTTCGATCTTCCGCCGCGTCCACACCAGATCGCACACGAAACTGTCCGCCAGCGCCCGAGCCTCCGCGTCGCTCAACCGCGGATCGCTGACTTCATTCACCACCTGACGATAAAGGCCGCCCCACGTCTGCTCGCCTTTCAAAAACCGCCAACCCGGCCGGATCACCACCGCCAGATCCTGCATCGCTCGACGCAGTTTCGCCGATCGATGATGCAGTCCAAACCCAATCGCCCATTGCGCAAACCGCAGCGAGCGCTGCGGCACGATCACCAAATCCGCCTCCACGCCTTGCGCGAGGAGCGCCACTTTCGGCACGCCGCCGATCGCCGCCCACCGCACCGCATAAACGTCCGGCTCCACGCCCGCCGCCTTCAACCACGCCGCATCCGCAAACAGCTCCGGCCGCTTCGCAATCACTTGAAAATCCCAGTCCGACTGCGCGTCCGCCCGCCACACCACATCGCGCTCCTCCCGCACCCGCGATCCGATCAGCACCAAGCCCGACACCGTCCGCTCCTCGTTCGCCCACTTCGTGATCTTCTCTCCGAAATTCATCTCCAACGTAGTCACGACCTGCGCCAGCGAATCCCCCTCACTGGCTCCGCAGCGAAATCAGGATCTCCGTTCCTTCCAACCCAGGCCCGGCGTGAATCTCTCCGCGATGCAACCGCAACACTTCCTTCGCGAGAAACACGCCCATGCGCCCCTGGTTCGGCACCGCACCTTCCGCCGGCTCCGGCAAAATCCCTTCGAGCTCCAGCTGCTTTCCTTTGATCGAAAACAGTGCCGTCAACTCCGCTCGCGCTCCCGTCGAACGCACCTGCAACGACAAATCCTTCGGTCCCAGCTCGCCGCGATTTTCCGTGATCGTCGCGATGATCGAGCGCAACGCGAACTCCAGCAGCTTCCGGCTCGCCGACAACACCACCGGATCCGGCCCCACTTCCACGCGAATCCCCAACGCTTCGCCGATCGCCCGCGCGATCTCGCGCACGTCCACCGCCTCCACCGGCGATTCATGCAGGGTCTGCATCAACGCCAGATTGCGATTCAACCCTTCCAGTTTCGCGACATCGCTTTTCACCGTCTCGATCAACGCCGCCGGGAGCGGCTTCTCCTCCGTCGCGTGCCGGAAGGTCGCCAGCGACACCAGCGAGTTCCCGAGTTCGTGGCTCAACGTCAAAGCCAGCTCGTGCAACAGCGTCCGCCGGCTCGCGCGTTCCCGCACCGCCGCGTCATGCACCTCCGCACTCGCCTCCTCCCAAAACGCCCACACGCCGCCCGTCTCCGCCACCAAACCCGCACTCGCCCGAAAGGGCTGGCCCGCGCAGGGCCACACGCGACACACCTCGCGCGATCGTCGCGCCTGCCCGATCAGATCGCGCACCACCAACGGCACATGCCGCGGCACGCTTTCGTCCGGCCCCAACACCAGCGTGCTCGGCAGATACTTCGATCCGATCCGCGCCTGCTCCGCCATCTGGTTCAATCGCGTCAATTGCGCCGACTTCCCCAAAAAATGCCGCAGCAATCGCGCGAAAAAAACCGCCCGCGTGTGATCGCCGTCGTCGTAAGGCTGCCCGTCATCCCGCACGCCAAACGCCATCAATCCCAGCAATCGTCCGTTGTCATGCACCGGCACCAGCAAACGCGCACCCCATAGCGCGAGGCGATTCCGCACCGCCAGCTCCGCAATCGGGTCCGTCGGACTGTGCCAGTATGGTCCGTCGATCACCGCCGGATGCGTTTCGAGATACCGCACCAGCGGATCGTCCACCGCGAAAAACGAGGTCCCGCGATCCGCCCGAAATCCATCCGGCTCCCGCAGAAAAAAAACCGCATGCGACGCCCGCAACAGATAACGCGACGCCCGCCGAAACTCCGTGATCAGCCGCTCCCGCGTATCCAGATTTTCAATCGCCCCTTCGATGAAATCCCACAGCTCCGCAGCATCCCCGCCCACCGCGCCGCGCACCGCCGCGCGCACCGGCTCCACCCGCTTCGCCTTCTCCGCAAGCAGCTCCACCATCGATTCCTTCTGCGCCAGCTCCATGATCAGCGGCAGCAACTCGCGCAGCCGCGTCGCACTCTCTTCGTAGGAAAGATAAACCCGCGCGCGGCTCGACAATCGCGCCTGCTCGAAGGGCAGGCTTCGCGGCTCGCCCACGAAAATCGTCGGACACTTCACCAACGACGGCGGCAGCGTCTCCTCCGCCGTTGCATCCAACACCACCACCGCCGAAAATCCCGGCGAAGATCCTCCCGGCAGCATCATCGGCCCCAACCGCAGCGCTGTGCTTCCCGCTGGTAGCTGACGCTCCCAGGCGTCAGCCAATCCGGAGTCGGTGGTGGCGAGGATTACGAGGCTGGACATGAATTCGGGGAGGCACGCGTTGTCCCCAACGCGCATGTATCACGAAGATGGCTACGTCGGACAAGGGAAGACGATGCGAAAAAGGGCACCGCGTCCCGGAACCGACGGATCCACCGAAATGGTCGCGTCGAGACCTGCCAGAATGTCGCTGCAAATGGCGAGCCCCAATCCGAATCCCGACGACTTCGTCGATTGGAACGGCTGAAACAAACGCGGCCTGATTGCAGGAGAAATCCCCGGACCGCTATCCTCCACACTCATCTCGATCCCCTTGGCCACGTTTCGCGTCGCCACCTTCACCCAGCGCGGCCCGTCCGACTGCGTTTCCACCGCCTGAATCGCATTGAAGCACAAATTCAACAACACCTGCTTTGCCGCCGAACCATCCGTAAACGCCCGGTCGGGATTCGCCTGAAAATCCGTCAGGAATTCGATCCGCTTGTCCGTCGCCTTCGCCGCGACGAGCTCGAGGCTCGTCCGCAACACCGGATGCAAATCCATCGGCTCGGCCTTGTAAACGCGCGGCGACGCCAGATCGAGCAGCTGCTCCGTCAGCCGGTCGATGCGCGTCACTTCGTCCCCGATCAACCCGAAGAACTTATGCCGGAACACCGGATCGTGATGATGCTTCGGCAGCAGATGCACGAAGGTCTTGATCGACACGAGGGGATTGCGGATCTCGTGCGCGAGACTCGCGCCGAGCAATCCCACCGTCGCCAATTGCTCCGCATGCTGCGCCTTCACCGAAAAATGCGCCCGCTCCAACGCGCTCTCCATGATCGACGCCAGCTCCAGCAGCTGCGTCACCTGCGGATAAGTGAACGGGCGCCGCGAAACCGGAATCCCCACTCCGATCAACGCCATGAGCGAAGGCCCTTCGCCAATCACCAGCGCGCCCAGCGCATTCGCCTGCAAGAACGCCGCAAGTTCCTGCCGATCGGGCGTCGTCCGCTCTCGCGCCAACCGCTCCGGCGTCGCCCAACGCAAGTGTCGCATTGACCGCACCACCGCCGAATCCTCCGCCACGTCGAGCCCGCTCCCGCTCACCGAACCTTTTCCTCCCAACATCACGATCGCGCGCTCCGACTGCCCCCAGCCTTTCAGCACATCGATGAAACGCTTCTCCAAATCTTCGATGCGCGTTTCCCGCCGCGCCGCCTGAAACGCGGCCTGCCGTGCCACCGTGGCCTGCGGGTAGAAATGGAAAAGACGATCGAACCACGCATTCAATAATCCCACCAACCACAGCGCGATCGCGGTCGTGCCCACATACGCCACCCCAAGCGGCAGGAACAACACCAGAAGCCGGAACACGGCAAACCCGGCCAAAGCCACCAGCGCGACGAGCGCGGCTTTTTTCACTCCCACCAGAATGATCTGCCGCGCATCGAACACCCGGTAGGTCGTGATCGCGAGCGTGGTGGCCGTGTAGAAAACGATGATGACGATCGGCTGCAGCCGCGCGTAAAGGGGATCTCGGAAAACCGCATTGAGCACCATCAATGCGATCACCGCGATCGCGATTCCTCCTCCACCCAGCAGCCAAACCTGAATTTCCGAACGCCTGGCGCCCTGCAACAAGCGCATCGTTCGAAACGCGTCGAACAACAGGTAAGCATAAAGCCCCAGATCAACGCCGATGTAGGCGTAATATCCCCAGCCTACCAACCGGTTCGCCGCGGTGCTGTGCGACGGGATAAAATACTCGGTGAAGCAAATAACCGCCAGCGCCAGCGACAGCCCCGCCAGAATGCTTCCATCTCTCAAGAACCGCGGCGACCCCGCCATGCCAGCCGCGATCGCTTCTTTCACCAACCAGAAGTGCAACGGCACGAAGGCACCGATCGCCGATCCCAGCCGCACCCAAAACAAAATCTGCGTGGATCCTTGAAAAAGGAAAACCAAATGCTGACAGCCCAGCCAGAGCGCGATGTGCGCCGAGCAGGTGAAGACAACTTGGTTAACAATGCGCCGCGGATTCGACCAAAGAATTACCGCGCCGACCACGAAGACAGCCAGCGACGCAATCAGGGCAGGGGTAATCAGCATCGGTGAAGAACCATGCAACTATTCACATTCCCGACGCCATGCGAATTGAGCAGCACGCTCTCATGTTCCACAAAGCGCGTCACGTTGCTAAGGTTCAACGGGCAGCTGGGATCCGGCCGTGACCAGTTCACCGTCGGAGGGATGGTCTGATTCCGCAGCCCCAACGCCGTCACCCCCAGCTGAATCGCCGGCGCCGCGCCCAAAGCACTTCCCACTGCCCCTTTGATCGAAAGCGCGGGAATTTCATCAAGGCGGTCGCCCAGCAATCGTCGCATCGCCATCGCTTCTCCCGCGTCGATCATCCTATGGCCCGGCCCCCAGGCATGCAGCGCCTCCACTTCCTGCGGTTTTATTCCCGCGGCCGCGAAAGCCAAACGCGCCGCGTCAATCAAGCCACCACAAAGATCCCCCGGATTGTCGTTACAATACGAGTAACCCCCGACGAACGCATACCCCGGTCTCGGGCTCGATTCCGGCTCAAGGATAAACATGCACGCTCCTTCGCTTACCACCCCCGTCGTGCGCCAAAGATCGAAGGGCCGCGCCAGCTGATCCGCCCGGTCCGTGGTCGGCGGAGTCAATCCCGCCGCCCTCAGCTCAAGCAACGGACAACGATGCAGCGGCGCTTCCGTCCCTCCACACACCGCAATTTCCGCCTCGCTGCGCGCGATCATCTCCGCCGCGTAACCAACTGCATCCAGCCCCGCACAACACGAATTCTGCAGCGTCATCGTTCTGCCCTGCATCTCCAACGCTTTCGCGATCGATTCCGTCACATTGGCATTCGTCGTCGTGAAAATTGTCCGCGGCAACGCCGCCTGCGGCCCCCGCGTAAACACCGCCTGCGTCGAATTCGAGATTCCCCCAAAATCCATCAACGACGAACCCGTGACCACCACGCAGTCCTGCGAAAGATCCGCTCCAGCCAAACCCGCGTCTTCGAGCGCCAGCTTCGCTCCCACCGTCGCGAACTGCGCATGACGGCCCGCTCCTTTGAGCAGCTGCTCTCGTTCGAAATACCGCGCGATCGAGAACTTCTCGACGCTCGCCGCCACGAGCGGGCCATACTCATCCCCCAAATTCGTAAACGGACGCACATAGCTCCGCCCGGCCAGTATTCCTTCCCAGAATGCTTCCCGCCCAATGCCTGCCGGCGTCACCGGCCCGATGCCCGTGATCTTGACGCGACGGCGCTTCATCTAGCCATCACGTCGCGGCAGGGAAACTCATGCGCACGGTCGTTCCCTTCCCCGGCGTGGATTCCAGAGCCAGCGTAGCTCCATGCGTTCCCAACAAATGACGACATATGCTCAATCCCAATCCCGTTCCGTTTTCCTTGTTGCTAAATCCACCTTTCAACGCCCGTCGCACGTGATCCGCATCCATGCCCACGCCGTTGTCCATCACCGTCAGATCGATGCGGTCACCCGTGCGCACCACCGAAACCGACAACTGCTTCGCCCCCGCCTCCAACGCATTTTTGAACAGGTTCTGAAACACCCGCATCAACTCGAACTTCGAGCCGCGAATAAACGCCGCCGACAACCCGGTGAACTGCACCGCGATCTCCCCGAAAAACACCACCTGCCTCACCTCCTGCACCACTTGCACCAGATCCAGCCGCGCAAACTCCGTCGCCTGCTTCGACGCCATCCGCCAGTTCTCCGATAGATGGTGACAATACTCCGCCGCCTTCTCGACGATGCCCGCATAATCGCGCAACCGCCGCCCGCGCTCCGGATCCGTCGCCGCCACCGCCCGCGCTTCCTCCACCAACAACGCCGCGTAACCTACGACCACCGTCAACGGATTGTTCAAATCGTGCACGAGCTCGACCGACGCCCGTCCCTGCCAGATATGCGGCTCCTTCTGCTCGATCTCCCGCTTCAACGCCGCGTTCATCTCGCGCGCCTCGTTCGTGAGCTTCGCTTGCTGCCGCCGCACCCGCGCCGCCTCCGACTGCTTTCGCACCGCATCGATCAGCTCCGCAATATCCGGCGGCTTCCGCAGATACTGATTCGCCCCCGCCAACATCGCCTGCTGCGCCGTCAACAAAGTCCCATACCCCGTCAACATCACCACCGATACCAACGGGTCGATCTTCCGAATCTCCTCCAACGCCCGGATTCCATCCATCTCCGGCATCCGGATATCCAACACGATCACCGCATACATTTTCGACCGCAGCTTCGCCAGCGCCTCCGCCGCACGCTCCGCCGTATCGACCGTGAATTCGGCCGACAGCGTGAACGCGATCGACTCGCGCGGACCATACTCGTCATCAACCACCAGGACGAGCGGCTTGTTAGCCGTGACCGGTTGAGCAGGAGGATTTTCTGTGAGCATCGGCGGACGCTGGTGAGAGCGTCGTTCACCGGTTGATCGCCGGCCAAACCCCGCTCAATTACGCGTCGTGTTTGCAGGTCGCGCCCGCAGGTGTCAAGGAACGCATCCGGGATTGCACCATGTCCGATCAGGCCCGACGTTTTTGACGTGATTTTCATCACCGCCCTCGCCTCCGCCCTGCTCGCCGGTCTCCTCGTCTGGCTCTTCCTCTCCGGCCGCCACGCCACCGTCGCCGAACGCGCCCGGCTCCTCTCCACGGAAAACGAGTCCCTCCGCACGCGCCTCAGCGAAATCGAAATTCAAAAATCGAAAATCGAGAATTCGCTCGCCTCCGAACGCGCCGCCGCCACCGAAAAACTCGCCGCGCTCACCGACGCCCACACCCGCCTCACCCACGAGTTCAAAGCCCTCTCCGCCGACGCCCTCGCGCGCAACAACACCGCCTTCCTCGAACTCGCCCGCGAAACCTTCGGCAAACTCCAGCAACAATCCTCCGGCGACCTCGAAAAACGCCAGCAAGCGATCGACGCCCTCGTCAAACCGCTCCGCGAATCCCTCCAACAAGTCGACGCCAAGATCGGCGCCATCGAAAACGCCCGCAAGGAAGCCTACGGCACGCTCTCCGAACAGCTCCGCTCCCTCAACTCCGCCCAACTCCAACTCCAAACCGAGGCCTCCCGGCTCTCCACCGCCCTCCGCTCCACCACCTACGCCGGCTCCTGGGGCGAACTCCAACTCCGCCGCGTCGTCGAAATGGCCGACATGCTCGGCTACTGCGATTTCTGCGAACAGGAAACTTCCGGCTCCCTCCGCGCCGACCTCGTCGTCCGCCTCCCGGGCGGTCAACGCATCGTCGTCGACGCCAAAACTCCCCTCGAATCCTTCCGCGCCGCGTCCGAAACCACCGACGAAACCGTCCGCGCCGCCCGCCTCGCCGAGCACGCCCAAAAGGTCCGCGGCCACATCGATTCTCTCGGCGCAAAAAACTACTGGGAGCAATTCCAACCCGCTCCCGAATTCGTCGTCCTCTTTCTCCCGGGCGACCAATTCCTCGGCGCGGCCCTCCACGCCGATTCGACGCTCATGGATCGCGCCATCGCCAAACGCGTCCTCCTCGCCACGCCTTCAACCCTCATCGCCCTCCTCAAAGCCGCCGCTTACGGCTGGCGCCAGGAATCGATTTCGAGAAATGCCGAGGAAATCAGCCTCCTCGGCCGCCAGCTCTACGACCGCATGGTCACGTTCGCCGAACACCTCGAAAAAATCGGTCGCGCCCTCGACAACGCCCTGAAGGGCTACAACTCCGCCATCGGCTCCTTCGAATCTTCCATCCTCCCCAGCGCCCGCCGCTTCGCCGAACTCGGCGCCCGCGGCGCCAAGGAACTCTCCGAACCGCCCGCCATCGAAACCACCCCCCGCGACCTCACCAAACGCAGCTAAACCAGCTCGTTCTCTTTCTCGTTCTAGCGACTCAGCTCTCCGTTTCAGCATTTCAGTATTTCAGCTTTTCAGCATTTCTCCCATGTCCCTCCCCGGCCGCTGGCAAATGATCCGCGCCGAGTTCGACGGCCAACCCGCCCCCGAGCTCATCCTCCAGCGCACCGAAATCCGCTTCACCGCCACGCACTACGCGATCCATTTCGCCGGCCAGCCCGCCGACCGCGGGACCTTCGAGTTGCAGGAAACGCCCGAATCCAAACTCCTGATACTTCACGCCGACACCGGTCCCAACGCCGGCCGCACGATCCCGTGCATCTTCCAACTCGTCGGCGACCGCCTCCGCCTCTGCTTCGGGCTCGACGGCACCACCCCCACCACTTTCGCCACCGCCGCGTCCAGCCGCCGCTACCTCGCCACCTACCGCCGCCTCTAAGTCGTCGTTCTCGTTCTCCAGATCCGCCCCAATCCGTCCCTCGATTTTCGCTCCGCTGATTTTTGAACTTTGGATTTTCCCTGGAGCTTGGACCTTGGCGCTTGGAGCTTCGCCCCCCTTCCGCGTGCACCTCTCCGCCCTCTACATCTACCCCGTCAAATCCCTCCGCGGCATCGCCGTCGACTCCGCCGAGATCGATGAACTCGGGCTCGTCGGCGATCGCCGATTTCTCCTCATCGACGCCCACGGCCAGTTCCTCACCCAGCGCACGCTCCCGCGCATGGCGCAAATCGCCACCGCCCTCTCACCCGATTCGCTCACGCTCTCCGCCGACGGACATGGCTCGATTTCCGTCTCTCGCCACACGCCTCCCCACCACACTCCCGCGCGAATTCCCGTCTCAATCTGGCGCAGCAAAAACCTCCTCGCCGACGACTGCGGCCCCGATCCCGCCGCCTGGCTCTCTTCCTTCCTCCAGACTCCTGTCCGCCTCGTCCGCATCGGTTCACATTTTCGCCGTCCGGTCCTCTACAAATCCGCCTTCGCCCCACCCTCTCTCCCCGCCAACACCCCGCGCGTCGAAAACCGCCTCGTCGGCGACGACCTCCTCACCTTCGCCGACGGCTATCCGTTTCTCGCAGTCAGCGAAGCCTCGCTCGCCCACCTCAACGATCGCCTCATCTCCCGCGGCGCCGAGCCGGTTCCGATGAACCGCTTTCGTCCCAACCTCGTCCTCTCCGGCTGCGAACCGTTCGCCGAAGACACCTGGCCGCGCCTCCGCGTCGGCGAAGTCTCTTTCCTCCCCGCCGGCCCTTGCGGTCGCTGCATCGTCACCACCACCGACCAACTCACCGGCGAACGCGATGGACCGGAACCGCTTCGCACCCTCGCCACATTTCGCCGCGATCCCGCCGATCCAACCGACGTCAACTTCGGCCAAAACTTCGTCCACGAAACCAAATCCGGCTCACTCCGCGTCGGCGCCACCGCTCACGTCATCCGCCCTCCAGAATAATCTCGCCCGTCTCCGCCGTTCCGCCTTCGTCAGCGACCTCTTCCCGCCCCTCACACCTTGTGAACGCCTTCCGCTTCGCCGTCCTCTTCTTCGCCTTCGCCGCCATCTGCGGCTTCATTCGTTGGGCCCAGTCCACCCTCGCCATCCCCGCCGAGGCCATCGAACTCGCCTACGTTCACGACATCGACTGGAACAAAGCCGACAAGCTCCTCACCCGCACCGGCAGCGATCCGTTCTTCATCGTCGATCTGCCGCCCGTCGCAAAACCCATCCGTCACATCCGTTTCGAATTCGTCGGCGCCTACGCCGAAACCGAGGGCACGTTCTACATTTTCCCTTTCTTTGGAACGCCACCCAACGAGACCATGGGGCCGCTCGTTCACGGAAAACCCGAAGCTGCCGGCGCCGCCTTCTCGATTTCCGCACCGCTCAATCACGCCAGCGGCATTCGCCTCGATCTGCCCGACTTCCTCCCGCGCACGATCGAACTCAAACGGATCGTCATCCAAACGCCGTTTCTCCGCCCGGGCAGCACGCTCGTGAAGCTCACCTTCGGCAGCTTCGCCGCCGCCCTCGTGCTCGCCGCTTTCTCTTTCTTCCCCGCCCGCCGCCGCGTCTAAAACGGCACCGCGCTCACGCGCTTCTCGAACGCTATAGCACATTAAATAATGTTATAGCCGTTGGTCGAATCGGAAATCCCGATTTGAACCACGAGGGCACCGAGCACACAGAGGAAGGCCACGGGATCTCTCCGTGCCTCTGTGCTTCACCTGAAGGGCTATAGTTTCTCTGAAAACGCTCTGGTCTCGCCGCAGGCCTTATCCAGCGATCCCCCACGCCTTCCGCAACTCGCCCACGTTCCACGTCGTCGCCAGCGATCGCGTCTTCAGATCCAGCACGTCGTCCGCCGTCACTTCACCGATCAAAGCCGCCGGCACGCCATGCAGGTGCGCTTCGGAAATCACCGTCCCAACCCGGTCGGCCGCCACCTCTACGACCGCCCGCGAACCGCCTTCGCCAAACAACAGGGCGTCCGCGCGCGCCCCGCCAAGCGGCGTAAGATCCAACCTCGCTCCCCACGCGCGCTCTCCTCCCAACAACATCCCGCACACCGCCGTCATCAAACCGCCTTCACCCACCCCTCGCGCCGACGTGATCACCCGCGCCGACGTCAACGTTCGCAGCACCTCATGCAGGCGCTTCTCCGCCGCCCAATCTTCAATCGCCACCGCGCCCGACGTCAGCCCATGCACCGCTTCCAGAAAACGACTCCCTTCGATTTCGCTCGGCGCTTCACCCAGCACGACCAACCGCTCGCCCGCCTCGCGCGCAAACGACCCCACCCCATTCGTTCCTTCCCGGATCTCGCCCGCCGCAATCGCTTCCCCGCCTCCGTCCGCCACGTCAGCGACCAGAATCTCCTCCAGACTCACGCCCAACTCACGCGTCGCGTCCGCCGCCTGGCACAGCGTTCGCCGCACGCACTCCAAATCCTCCGCGCCGCTCGTCTCCGGCCACACCACGCGCACCGCCAGCGCCCGCGGCTTCGCGCCCACACACGCCACCCCGCGCAGACTTTCCACGATCGCCGTCGCCCCGCCTCTCGCCCGCGCCACCACCACGCGATCCGCGTCCGCTCCACTTGCTTCCGCCTGCTTCGCCCGCGACAACATCACCGCCGGAAACGCCAGCAGCTTCAACAGCGCCGCGCGCGCGCCCGAGCCATTCACATCGCGCACCGTCACCCGCGGCTTCGAAATTTCCGGCGCCGTCCCGACCGCACCTTCGCACTCCAGCCGGATGCGCGCTCCGCGAACTCCCTCGCCAAAGTCCGCATTAACCGCTTCGCACACGCGCGCGGCCTGCCCCGCTTGCTCATCCGCGATCTCCCGCTCGCCTTGCATACTCCCGCCGCGATCGCCTCCGCGCTCCATCGCCATCCGACGACTCAGGGGATCGGCTGCTGATTCTTGAGGGGTAACAACAAAGCGGATTCTCGCAGGCATCGGGGTCGCGAACCATGACCATTCGCCCTCGCCCACCGCAAGTCTTTAGGCCTCGGCCAGATTGACGTTTATCGGGCCGCGGATTCGGTTCTTCCCATGAACCGGTTCGCCCCAACCGTTCCGCTCGCGCTCCTCGCGCTCACCTGCGGCTGCGCCAGCCCCGCTCGCGTCCCCTCGTCTCCAAATCCTCAATACAACCCGCCCACGGCGGCACAGCTCGAAGATCGCGTCGCCGAACTGGAGCGCGCCGGCCACACGCGCGAAGGCGCCGAACGCAAAGCCCACAAGGAATTCGCCCGCACCGCGTGGCAAACCGATCATTCCCAAGCGTGGGCCGCGGACCGCGCCCGCGCCGAACGCAGCGCCCGCCGCGAGAAGATGGAAAAAGAACTCGCCGGGCTGGATAAGCTTCCCTGACGGCGCGCGAGCGATTCCGCCCGCCTCGCCGCACCGATACGACGCCGCGCCCTCGAGCGTCGCGCGCGTCACCCGCCGTGCGACTGCATCCACCCGCATTCAGCCTGTCCGCCTGAAACCATGCCAACCGGTGCCTCTTGTCGGACGAGGCACGGGGCTGATCGTCACGTAAACAATTTCTTCCGCGGCCTCACCATACGCGCCGGCCGCGACGTCATTGCCCTCCGGTCCCACGACTCGCGAACAGCCGATGCATTTCCAGTTCTTCCACGCCCCTTCCGTCACCGGTCCGACATTGCTCGCCGCAGCGATCCAGACGGCAAACTCACGCGCCACGGGAAAATACGCCTCGCGCCAAGTGGCGCCGTAGGGCGTCGTGCGATTGTCATGATCCGGCGGCACCGCCCAGCTCGACGGCGAGAGAATCACGTCGGCGCCCATGTAACCCAGCGAACGCGAGATCACGCGATCCTTCGCCGTCGCATCCGCACAAATCATCACGCCGAAGCTTCCCCACGGAGTCGGCACGACACTCAGCCGATCCCCCTGCGCGTAGAGGTCGTGAGCGATATCGAGTTCGTTCAACTTCCTGTGCTTCAACACCACCTCGCCAGCAGCGTCGATCAGCACGGCCGAGTTGAAGACGCGGTCGTCTTCCCGTTCGATGAGGCCCGCACAGACATACACCGCATTCCTTCTCGCCGCGTCACGCAGTCGCCTGCAGGTCGCCCCGTCCGGGATCGCCGTCGCCAGCTCCCGCGCGGACGGATGCGTCCACCCGAGATCCATCGCCTCCGGCAAGAGAACAACCTCGGCGCCCCGCGCCGACGCCTCCGCGATCAAGGTCTCCGCCCGGGCCAGGTTCCGCTCGAGCGCGCCGGGTTCGACGCGCATCTGCACCAGCGCGAGTTTGAATTCCGCCCCTTCGAGGTGTGCGCCGCTCATCCCGTTCAGCGACAGAAAAACGAACAACGCCACCCGTGTGATCCTCGAGCCGAGCAACACAGACCTGAGCGAGCACCTGCCCCCGCGACCCCGGCCCGTCGTTTCGCAGCCATCCGCTTTGCCTTCATTCATTCTGCATCTACTCCAAGCCGTAGCGCGCCACCCGATCGAGCGAAGCCTTCTGCTCCTCGCTCACCGGCACGCCAAATCCCGCCGGGTGAAATGTCACCCAGCCTGAACCACTGCGCTCGTGAAATGTTTTCACGAACGCACTCACCCGCCCGTATTCGTCGAACGCCAGCGCCGTCACGTCGTCGCCAGTCTTGAGCGACGCAAACGAGGTCTTCAACCACGCCGGCATCCCCCAGTTGCGCCCAGCCTGCGTCGCGCGGCTGAAATAGTTTCCCGAGTCCTGAAACCCCACGAACTCCAGCCCCAGTAACCGCGCCGCCACCGTCGGATCGTAAGCGACGAATTTCCCCTGCTCGTCGAATGTCACCTGGTTCGGTTTCCCCCAAGGCCACACGACCTTCCCTCCCGCCTCCAGATACCCGCGCAACAGCCCCGATTCCGGAGCCTCACCGACGATCTCCACCGGGATCTGCACAAACACAAAAACCACCACGCTCGGTTGTGAATCCGTCCTCCGCGCTTCCAGCCAGGTCTTCAACGCCGCCGCTGACTCCAGCTGCTCATAACCGCGCTCCGCGAAAAACGGGGCGAGCTTCGGATCGATCACGAATCCGCTGATATTCGCCGGCACGTTCGCCGGCAGATAAAACGCCTTGTGCACGACCGCCGCACCTTCGCTCACCGCCACCAGGCGCCCGTCATCCGTGCCGAAAAACAGAGTGCCGTCGTCATGCACCGGCGCCGAGTAAATGTCCGCGCCCACGTCGTAGCTCCACTTCAGCGTTCCACTGCTCTTGTCGAAACGGCGCAGCGTTCCGTTCGCACTCCCGAAATACACATCCTCACCCACCACCACCGGTGTCGCATAGGTGTGCGAGCCCGCGTCGAAATCCCACTTCTTCGCCCCCGTCGCCAGCTCGAGCGCGCTGATCTTGTTGTTCGTCGACCAGCCCACGTAAACCGTCCCCTCGTTCACCGTCGTCGCCATCGCCCAGGTCGAATCGTAGGCAAACGTCCATTTCTTCTCTCCCGTGGCCGCCTCGAGCGCATAGACATTCGCGTCGCGCGATCCGAAAACCAGCAGACCGTTCTCCAGCGACGGCCGCGTGAAGATGTCGCTGCGAATGTATCCCTGGCTCAAATCGTAGCCGACGCCCGCCGTCGCGAACTTCCACCGCAACGCGCCGTCCTTCGCCGACAACGCGTAAACATGATCGTCACCACTCGGCTGATACACGACCCCGTCCGCCACCAGCGGCGCCGCCCGGAGGCTGTCGCCGGTTTTGAACGCCCAGCGCTGCTTCCCCGTCGCCAAGTCTAGCGCATACAAATGCCCGTCGCCCGACGGCACGAGCACCTGATCCCCATCAACCACCGGCGGCGCCGTAAAATAATTCCACTCCGTCGGCGTCGGCAGCGTCGGCTCCATCTTGAACGTCCATCGCCGTTCACCGCTCGCCGCATCGAGCGCATACACGAGTTCGCTCCGCCCCGCGACAATCACCGTCCCGCCCGCGACCGCCGGCACCCCCGCGATCGCCGCACCCGTGTCGAACTTCCAGCGCAGCATCCCCTTCGCCTTGTCCACCGCGTAAACAAATCCGTCCGCGCTCCCGAAATACACCGTGTCGCCCGCGACCGCCGCTCCGCCGCGAATAAAACCTTCCGTTTGAAACGCCCACTTCACTCGAGGATGCTCGATCGCCGCCGAAGCGGTGGCCACCATCGGGGAAAGCAGAACGGTTACAGTGAGCGCAACGGAGTAGCGAAGTTTCATGTCAGGTGAGAACAGCGGATGAGGTCGACTCGCTCACAACACCACGGAAGCGCCGACTCCTTCAACATCGCAGCCTCCGCGCGTCATGGCGCCGCGTCGGCCGGAGCAAGCGCATACAAAAATCCATCCGCCGTCGGCACGAGTATCATCTCTTCGTGCGGCAGCGGCGTGCCCACGATGCCGCCAACCGAATACATCTTCTCGAGATGATCGATCATGTTCTCCGGATCCCAATCCGCGAACGCCGTCGCATTCAGGTCGAACACGCCAAATCGATCCAGATAGCCGCGCGCGTTGGCCCGGGCCGCATCCGTCTGCCACACCCAGCGCAGCTTCCCCGTCCGCGTGTCGAACGCATTCAAATCCCCCGCAAACGTCCCGTAATACACCATGTGCCCCGCCGCGACCGGCGACGAGAACGCCCACGACCGGTTCTTCAATTCATACCGCGTCTCGCCCGTGCGCTTGTCGACCGCGAGAAACTGCAGCGACGCCGATGTCTGATAACAAATCAGATCGCCCACGATCACCGGCGAGGCGATTACCCAGCTCGAGCCGTGCTGCTTCTTCCAACGCACCGTGCCTTTCGCCACGTCCAGCGCATAGAGATACGCATCGCGGCAGCCGAAATACACCGTGTCGCCCTCCACGACCGGCGCCGAAAGGACGCCGACCGCGTTGTGAAACTCGGGATCGTCCCCCGTTTTTCGTTTCCACAACAACTCTCCCGTCGCCGCATCGAGGCAGTAGAAATACGAATCCCACCCGCCCACAAACAACCGCCCGTCCGCCACCGCAGGCGCAGTATGAATCACATCGTCGGTGGCAAAATTCCACTTCCGCTCTCCCGTCTCGCGATCGAGCGCAAACACCGCGCCATTCCCCGACGCGTAGTAAACCAAGTCTCCCACGATCGTCGGCGACGACAAAAACATATCGCAGTAGTCCGCATAGTATTTCTTCCGCCGCTTCGCCCAACTATAGCCATACGCGCCAAACAGCCGCTCGCCATGCACGCGATGCACCCATTTCAATCGGCCCGTCTTCGCGTCAAGCGCGGTGAAGCGCCCGCTGAAATCTCCGAAATAAACGACCCCGTCCGCGACCGCCGGCGAGGAGTTGACGCCTCCCAGCGTTTCAAGCGCCCAGCGGATTTTTCCCGTTTCGACTTCGATCGCGTAGAATCGGTTGTGATTGCTGCCGATGTAGGCGACGCCGTCCGCCACGATCGGCGAGGAAAACACTTCCCCGGCGAGCGGCGTTTTCCATTTCACGCGCGGCAAATCCTCGATCGGAGGCGCGTCGTAATTCGCCCGGTGCGCCGCGTTCCCGCGAAACATCGCCGATCCCTCGGCCCCGTGAACGGCGGTCGCAATCATCACCAGCAGCGGAACCGCGCTCACCCGCAGCGCCCGCAAACCAATCCAAATCTCGGCAGTTCTCATCGTCATGGTTGTTCTGAAAGGCCCGGCGGTTTCCGCACCGCCGGGCTGTGTGGTCGCTCGAGGCTCTGCCGCGAATTCCTGCGTCAGAACGTAAACGTATTCGTCACCTGCCAACTCATGCCTTCCTGAATGCGATAGAAGGCCGTCGCCCCATTTGGCTGCTTGGTCACCGGCACGAGCGAATCGCTTTCGCCGAGATTTCGCACGTTGAGCTGAATCCGCCAATCGACGTTGTCAGTGAGCTTGCGCGAGTAGCCGAGGAAGAGGTCGAAGTGCAGCGTATCGCCGCCTTTCCAAGGCTTCGTCACGTCGAGCGACGTGGAGTCGCTGTTCAACTCATATCCCAGAATGCGCTCACCTTCCCAGCGCACGGCGCCGCCGATGCTCGCACCTCTGAGCGTGCCTTCGGTGAAACGATAATTCGTAACGCCGTTGAACCGCCATTCCGCCAGCTCCGGCACCATCCGGCCCTCATTGCTGAGAATCACGCTGTAGGGCGCCAGAATCTCGCGCTGCCAGTAGTTGCGGAAGCTGTTGTTGGGATCGGTTCCCCAGAGGCGGATGTCGCCTGCGGGCCCGGCGAGGAACTCGGTGTAGGTATCAATATACTCGCGGATCGATCCCGCCACATTCGACAGGCTCGCGAAGGTCTTCGAGGCGTTCAGCGTGACGTTCCAATTCTTCGTCGGCTGGGCGGACAGCTCGTATTCAACGCCCTTGGACACCGTATCGACCGCCGTGACGGGTGCCGCCCCTACCGACAGGATGCGTCCATTGGCGGCCGTTTGGATAGCGCCCGGAGAGCCAGGCGTCCACGCTGGCACCACACCCTGTCGCGGATCGCCTGACTTCAGGCCGGCCACGTTGACCGGCAGGCCATAAGCGTCGAAGAATTCCTGGCCGAGCGGCAGATTCTGGAAAAAATCCTCGTAGGCCGCCCGCTGTAGCGCCGTCTGAGGGCTGTTTTCGAAATTCGGGGTGCCCGGCTGCCAGTCCGCAGCGTAGCCATCGGCGCCGGCCGCCTGCGCCGCGTAGTTCCACATGTAGGCGTCGTTCGGATTGCGATTGTTGATGCCTTCATGGCCCATGATCGCATGAGTCACCGACCACGCGGGCACGGCCCAAAGATAATAACCCGACGAACCGAAGCCCGCGCCCGTGCCCGCTTGAAGCGTCGCGTCAGTCACCCGCGTCTCATACCAGTTCACCTTGAGCGAGAGCTTGTCGTCCAAGGCCCGGATCACGAAGCCGTAGTCCTTCGTTTTGCCCGCCGGATTCGGTAGCCGTTTGCCTTCAACGTCAGCTCGAGGTGCGTCGGCCTTGAAGTTCTCGCCCCGATTGTAGAACACGCTGAGGCCCATGCCGCCGGGCAATCGCTCCGCCCAATTTCGCGGCAGATGTCCGACCACGCCCCACGTCTTGCTCTCACCCGACGAGCGTGAGGTGTTCGCCTCCGTCTCGACAAAATCGTAATGCGGACTCGATACACCGAGACTGTCACGCACGGCGGAGTTCGCGACGTTCTTCACCTCGTCGCGCCGCCAGCCGAAAGTGCCGACCAGATTCTCGTCGAAGAGATATCCTTGCCACGTGATCGACTTCGAAATCGTCGAAACGCGATTCTTCTGCGCATCGTTGTAGAGATGCTCGATTTCGCCCGGCCGGTCAGCGTCGTAGAGTCGAAACGTCCCCGTCGTCCAGCCGACGTAGTTTTCACGATTGTTGTTCTGCGTGCTATTCTGCAGCTCCCCCAACCCGTTCGGAAACACATAGGGTGCGCCCGGATCGACATTGGGAGCATTCCAGTGCGAGTCGAAATATCGCAGCGACACCGATGACGGCGATACACGGCTGACGGTCACCCGGCTGACATTCGCGCCCGCCGCGCTGCTCCGGTTTCGCAGATCCGGCCCGAGGTAATAAACATAGTCGAGGTTACGCTCGTTCCCGGTGAGCAAGCCCGGCCGGATGTTCAGGACATCTTCAGCGTAGGCTGGCTCAGGCGCGGTCTGCTTCCACGCGCGACTGTCGGTGAACCGTGTGTCTTCCGCGAACAATCCCGTGAGCAGATGCCTTCCAAGGACGCGCGTGATCCACGACTTTTCCAGGACGTCCTCCGCTCGCAACTCCGCGACCGTCGTCAGCCGGAGCACTTCGCGATCCGACAACAGACTGCCGCCGCCCGCGGTGCCCGCGACGAAAGGCCGCCCGAGGTCCGGGTTGGCGCTGCCGTCCGCGCGTCGCTCGTTCAGATCGGCTTGGATGCTGTAATTGGGTCCGCCGAGAAAAAGATTGTTGCCGTTGATATGACGTTGGCGGTCGTAGACCGCCTCGAAGTTCAATCGATGGCCAAACAGCGACTGCGAAACCGCTACATTCCACGCATCCCATTGCTCCCAGTTCCGTTTATTGGGGCCATCGAGGAGGTTGTTGTAGAAGTCGAAAATACTTGGATCGTTCAGTGAATAATCCGCCCAGAACGCGCCGCCCGGCACGCCCGAGTTGCTGGCGCGCGCGAACTGGCTGAACGGCGCGACCGCGAACGGGCGAAAGAACCCGAAGTCCAGCGCGCCCCCGCGCGCCACCTGCCCCGTCGCGTCCAGCGTGTAGCCGAAATGATTCATCGCGGGGATCACATGGTTCGGACTGCCCGCATTCGGCTCGGGATAGAACGCAGCGATGGTGGGGTCATACTGCCCTCCCATGAACGCCTCGTTCGGAAACCACGGACTCGGATTCCCGGCGTCGAAATACGTGCGCGCCGGCACCGGATCCAGCGTCAGCTTGTTGAGCGAGTTGAACCACGGCGTGATCCGGTCCACCGGCGGAATCGTCCGCGGATAGTTCGCGTCGATCTCGCCGTGCTCGAAGTTCGCGCGAAATGAGGTCTCATGCTCCTCGCCGAAGAACTTCGGATTCCAACTCACCGCCGCAAACTGCCGCCGGTCATCCTCGAACGCCGGCTTCTGCTGGTATTTGTTGCGCTCCTCCAGCAGCGCCACCCGCACGGAAAGCTGCTCGGGGATAATCACGCGGTTGATGTCGAGTGTGCCGCGAATCGATCCGAACTCGTCGAACCGCACTTCGACTTTGTTCGTATTGCGAAATCCCGCCGTGTTCACGCTGGCATTGATGATGCCCGCCGGACTCCCCAACCCGAAAAGAATCGAGTTTGGCCCGCGCTGTAGGTCGATGCGGTCGACATTGTAGCTGTCCCACGAAATGTCCGTGAGGAAATAATCGCGGGTGTTGTCCGCCGCGGTGAGGCCGCGCACGCGGGTGCTCGTGTTGGGCCGTCCGCCGCCTTCAGCGTAGTTTTGCCCGCCGCCCTGCATCGAAAAGTTGCCGCGCGGCCCGGCGACTTCCGTATTCGTCGTGTAAACGAGCAGGTCCGAATTGTCGCGGGCCCCCGTGTCTTCGAGAAACTGTTTCGTCACAACCGAGATCGCCGAGGAAACATCCCGCAGATCCGTGCGGATGCGTGTCCCGGCCAGAGTCGAATTGGCCATGTAGCTTCCGCTGTCTTCCGTCGCATCAACGACGAAGGGCGAAAGCACGATGGGAGCGTCTTGATCGTCGTTTTCCGGCAACGTCGGCGCGGACTGGGCGCGCGCGCCGACTACAAAGGCAACGCCGAACGCAGAGGCGGCCAGCAGGGCGCGCCTCCGGCCGGCAGAACAGGATATGAGCATGGTGGTGTCAGGGGGTTGAGGTGTGATTCTTCCGCTTGCGGAAGATGCCCGTCGGGACCGACCCGTTCGGGACCTCGCCACTCTATCTCACCGCCCGCCGCCGATAAATGAGTTCGGGCATCGACGCACTGAGACCTATTCAAGCTTCGCGCGTAGAATCGTCGTCACCGAAATTCAAATACAACGCCTGGTCTCCAATTCGTCCGAGCCCGCGCGCACGCGCTCCTGCGCCTGCACATTCCGGCGATACTGCCCCGGCGTCTCGCCGGTCATTCGCTTGAATACGACCGAGAGATACTCCACATGCACGAAGCCGGTTTGATCGGCGATTTCCTTCAACGTCAGATCGCTCCCGGCCAGAAGGGCGCGCACCTTCTCCAACTGCACGCGTCGAATCTCCACTTGCGGGGAGTGGCCGAGATACCGCCGAAACCGGTTCTCCAACTGGCTGCGCGACGCATGCACTTGCGCCACCACTTCGTCCACCGTGATTCCGCGGCACGCCTGCTCGCGAATGAAGCTCACCGCCGCGGCCACGTGCTTGTCCCGTAATTCCAGCACATTCGTCGACGCGCGCATCACCACGCCCAGCGGCTCGACTCGCGTTTCGAAGTTCTCCGGGGTCCGACCTGCCATCAACGCCGCCAGCAACTCCGCCGCGCGATGCCCGGTCGCGAAGTTGTCAGTCGCCACGCTCGAAACGGCGGGCTCCTCCTGCTCGCATCGCGCGGCATCGTTGTTCACTCCCAGGACGGCAAGGTCCTCCGGCACGCGCAACTGCGCCAGCACCGCCGCTCGCGTGAGCTGTCGCGCCCGCTCGTCGTCGCACGCCAGCAGCGCCATTCCCGACGGAAAACCCCGCAACCACGTCGCGAGCAGTTCGACTTGCCCGGCTTCCCACGCGGGCGTGGGGTCGTCCGGAGCATCCACCAGATGCGCGTCGCATTCGTGCCCTGCCAGCGCGAGCGCCTCGGAAAATCCCGCGAAGCGCTCCACCGACCACGCCACATTGCGAAAGCCGCTGAACGCAAAACGCCGAAACCGCCTGTCCAAAAAATGCTCCGCCGCCATATGGCCGATCGCGACGTTGTCCGGACGAATCTTGGGCACGCCGCGATGGGCCGGGCTATCCCACAGCTCCACGACCGGCACGCCCAGGCTCACGCACGTTTCAGCGACGATCGGCGTGCTCACCCCGCTGATCACCCCGGACCACCGCTGCTGCCGCAACCAGTCGAGGTCCTTGTCGGTGCGGGTGACATCATCGACAAACGTCAGCCATGGCCCCTGCGTTTTTTGATAGTGCATGATCCCGCGCACCACCGCGGGCGTATCCCAGAATCGCCCGTGCTGAACAATCAACACGCGCGGCATCTCCCGCGGCGCGCCGAATATCACGCCCGTGCCAGCAGCCTTCGTCATCCCCGCGCTCACCATCATGCAGCTTCAACCCTGCCCGCGCCCGCTCCCCTTCAAATTACTCCATCTGATCTCGAACTCGCGCCAGCGCGCGCTCGCGCACCGTATCCCGACCTGCGAGCAGATCATCCACTCCGTCTATCACCCGCTCATCGGGGAACACGCCGCGCCCGGGCGGCAGCCCTTCGACCGCGGTGCGAAACACCGTGCGCGCATTCGACAGCCGCAATCCGGTATTCCGTAGCACGATGTCGTGCGAGTTCGAGGTGCATGCAAACGAGCCCCCGGTTTCCTCCCCAATGAACCACGCCCGCCGGTGGTATTTGAGCAGCGACGCCACATGGCCACCGGTCGAGAACACGGCGCCATCGATCAACACGATCAGTCTTCCCGCGAACGCGTTTTTCGCCGGCACGATCTCTCCTTTCAGTTCGGAGTAGTAAGTCCCGCTCTCCGCGAAATACACCGCCGGCCGCTCCAGCAGATGCGACCAGAGATAGGCCCCGCAATGCGGATCGCCTCCGCCATTGCCGCGCAGGTCGAGCACCAACGCTCCAACGCGCCGGGTCGCCAGCTCCGCAAAGAACTCGTCGACGAATGCCCGAAACCGCCGCCCTTCCGGCTCGGTGTAGAAGACGAACGATTTCACCTTCAGCCACGCGTGGTCATCGGAAAATGAATACGTCCCAATCTCCCGCGGTTCGTCCTCCGTGGGTTCGCGCTCCTCCGGCCACGCGGCCTTCGACACACCCGCCAGCGTCACTTCCACCCGCTCGCCCGAATGCGGTTCGCGATACACGACGGCATGCTCTTCGGCATTCGAAACCAGCAACGCATACCATTCGTGAAATTGTTCATTCAGTCGAAACAACTTGCGCGTGACGTTCGCGCCATCCCCCGGCATGCGGTCGCACAACAACGTCACGATCTCATCCGTCGTCCGGCCATCGATGCGTTCGATGTCGGCTCCGCGCGGAACCTCCACCGCCCCCACGCTGCGCAACACGACCAGTCGCCCGTCCGCCACCCCGATCGAAAGCGGCAGAAAATGGGTCGTCTGGTCAAAAGCTTCTTTCGCGGCCTGCGATAAATTCAGGCTTCCATGGCCACAGTTCGTCGCCCGCACCACCGAGCTCGACACCCGCAACAGCTCCAGCTCCGTCATACCCTCCCACAGCGCGGCGCGGCCTTGCGCCACCACCGCTTCGAATTCCCCCCGATCCGCGTGAAACAACGGATGCTCCTCTCGAATCGCCGCACAGAGTTGATCGTAGTCGGCCTCGAGCTGCCCAAGCGTGAATCGGTTCGACGCCTTGTCATGCAGCGGCGCCGGGTGTTCGTCCGCGTCACTTCCAACCGCCATTCCGGCGCACACTAGAAAGACAAACCCTCGTGCAAAAGTAGCGAAGCGAGACCGCATCGTGAGTCGTGGGCATCGGCGCCCGGCCCGCTCAACCCCGCCGCCGACGATGCTCCTTCAACTTTCCTCGGCCGCTCGTCTCACTTCACGCGATTTCGCGGATGAAACTTGGCGTGGTGATCCAGCAGCCGCTGCGGCTCCACCGCCGTGTAGATCTGCGTCGTCGCGATGCTCGCATGCCCCAGCATTTCTTGAATCGCGCGCAAATCCGCTCCGCCCGTCAACAGATGCGTCGCAAACGAATGCCGCAGTCCGTGCGGTTTCACGTTCTTCGTGATCCCCGCGCGCTTCGCGTATTTCTTCACAATCATCCACAGCGCCACCCGCGATAACGCCGCGCCGTTCTTGTTCAGAAAAAGTTGGCTCCCCGTTTTCGTCCGCACGAAATGCGGCCGCCCCGCCGCCACATAGGTCGCGAGCGCCGCCGCCGCTTTTCCTCCCACCGGCACCACGCGTTCCTTCGCACCTTTGCCAAACACCCGCACGAATCCGTGCTCGAGATCCACTTGCTGCAAGGTCAGCGCCGCCAACTCCGACACCCGCAGCCCGCTCGAATAAAACAACTCCAACAACGCCCGATCCCTCAGCGCCGGCGCGTCGCCTCCCTCCGCCGCCGCCAACAACCGCCCGATCTCCTCCTCCGTCAGCGTCCCCGGAATCCGCTGCGCTTTCTTCGGCCCGTTCAACAGCGCCGTGAAGTCGTCCTCGCGAATCTTCTCCCGCACGAGATAATGCGCGAGACTCCGCAGCGCGCTCAACTTCCGCGCCAAACTCGCGATTTCATAATCGCCCGCGCTCAGCGCATGGATCCACTCCGCCGCCTGCGCGCCGCTCACCGTCCTCCAATTGCTCGCACCTCGTTGCGCAAAAAACTCCGCCGCCTGATCCAGATCGCGGCGATAGCTCGCGATCGTGTTCTTCGCCAAACCTCGTTCTAGACTGATGTAGCCGAGAAACGCCTCGACGTCGTTCGCAAACGCCGCCGGCGCCCGGCTCGCATCGATCTCGCGCGCCCGCGGCGCCTTCATCTCCTCACCTCAAAACCGCCGGCGCGGCGGCGGCGTGTAGTTCGGATTCGATTCCTTCATGCGGAACGTGATCCGCGCCTTCTCCAAATCGTAGGGGCTCATCTCCATCTTCACCGTGTCGCCCGCGGCGATCTTGATGAAGTTCTTCCGCAGCTTGCCCGAGATGTGCGCGAGCACCACGTGCCCGTTCGAGAGCTGCACCTTGAACATCGTGCCGGGAAGCACTGCCACCACTTTTCCCTCAACTTCGATCGAATTACCGTCGGCCATATGAGTTGCGAACGGAGGTCGTTCCCTCGATGACGTGAATCATAGGTGATGTGCAGGTATGAGGGCCCTTTGTAAGGCGAAAACGCCGAACCTAGGCAAGGCTTTACCTCGCTCGCCGAGCCCTCTCCAATCCGCCCCAAATGGCCGACACGCCTCCGCCTCCCTGCCCGTTCGAAAAGCGCTTCCCTTCGCAACTGGTCCGCGACGACGTGTTTTTCATGAGCCTGGCTTACAACCAGGCCATCGACGCATGGCGCCGGGACGAAGTTCCCATCGGCGCCGTCATCGAAATCGGCGGCGAGATCGTCGGCGCCGCCCACAACACCGTCGAATCCGCCCACGATCCCACCGCCCACGCCGAGATGCTCGCGATCACCCAAGCCGCGGCGAAGCTCGGTGACTGGCGCCTCGAGGGCGCCACGGTTTACGTCACCAAGGAGCCGTGCCCCATGTGCTCCGGCGCGATGCTGATGTCCCGCGTCAAACGCGTCTGCTACGCCGTCCCCGACCCCAAAATGGGCTGCCTCGGCGGGGCCACCAACCTCAACGATCTCCCTCGCGTCAACCACCACGTCGAGCTCACGCGCGGCGGCGTCCTCGAGTCCGAATGCCTCGAACTTCTGCAAACTTTTTTCCGCCTCAAGCGGCGCGAAGACGACCCTGCGACATAATTCCGCCCCGCCAGTTGACGGACCCGCCGCCTCGACCCACCTTTGCACCTTTCCCTACAACCAGTAACCCAACAACCATCATGGCTTACGAACTTCCTAAATTGCCTTACGCCTACGACGCTCTCGCGCCGCACATCGATGCGAAGACGATGGAAATCCATCACACCAAGCATCACCAAGCCTACATCACCAACGCCAACAACGCGCTGAAGGATCACGGCGATCTCGCCAATCAGGATGTCGACTCGCTCATCAAGGATCTGAGCAAAGTTCCCGAGGGCATTCGCGGTGCCGTCCGCAACAACGCCGGCGGCCACTCCAATCACTCGTTCTTCTGGAAAATCCTCGGCCCCGGCAAGGGTGGCGCCCCCAAGGGCAAACTCGCCGCCGCGATCGACGCCGAGCTCGGCGGCTTCGCCAAATTCAAGGAAGACTTCGCCAAGGCCGCCGCCACGCGTTTCGGCTCCGGGTGGGCCTGGCTCGTCGTCGGCGCTGACGGCAAACTCGCGGTCGGTTCAACCGCCAATCAGGACAGCCCGCTCATGGGCAAGGCCGTCGCCGGCTTCGAAGGCAAACCCGTCATCGGTCTCGATGTGTGGGAGCACGCCTACTACCTGAACTACCAAAACCGCCGCCCCGACTACATCACCGCATTCTGGAATGTCGTCGATTGGGACGCCGCCGAAGCCAACTACACCGCCGCGAAGCAATAAGCTTCGCAGCACCGTCTAGGTGGAGCCCGACGCCCTCGTCGGGCTTTTTTTGTTTCCGGTAGGGCGAGCCGTCCCCGGCGAGCCGTCAACGCCCCACACCTCCCACTCCCTTACAGCTTCAACACGCTCGCCTGCAACACCGCGCCCGCAGACGTCGGACTGATCGGCACGCTCTTCCCCGTCTCCGTATCAAGGATACACAAGCGGCTCGTCGTCGCCGTCCGCGCCGTATAAACGAGATGCCGGCCATCCGCGAGCCAGCACGGCTCGATACCGTCAAACGGCGCCTTCGACACCTGCACACCTTTGCGGGTCGAGAGATCCAACACGCCAATCTGGAAATTCCGTCCCACCCGCATGGTGAACGCGATTTTGTTCGGGTTCGCCGTGCTCCAATCCGGCTCCGCACAATAATTGCTCACACCCGACGTCACTCGCGTCGCCTGCCCGCCCGCCACCGACATCACATAAAGCTGCGGCCCCGGCTCCATCGCGAAAACGATGCGCGAGCCGTCCGGCGAAAAAGCCGGCGACGACTTCACCGCGTCCGACCGCGTCTTCCGCGAAATCTGCCGCCCCTGCGCATTCGCCACGTAAATCTCCGGCGTGCCTTCGCCCGTCAGCACCATCGCCACTTGCTGCCCGTTCGGGCTAAAACGCGCGCCCGTGTTGGTCCCTTTCACACTCACGAACGACGTGCGCTGATACGTGCCGACATCGATCTGATAAATATCCGGAAACCCCGACCGCAGATAACTCGTGTAAATAATCCGGCGTCCATCCGGCGACCAACGCGGCGTCAACGCATGCGTGTTATCCTGCGTGATCTGCCGGAATCCGCCGAAGAACAGATCCGCGGTATAAACTTCCTTCTTCCCCGTGCGCTGTCCGATGAACGCGATCTGCGACGCAAAGAAACCTTTCAACCCGAGCCCATTCGTCCGCTCCACCGCGATGTCCGCCGCCTTCAACAACGCATGGCGCGCATTCCTCCCGGTCGCGACGTCCGACGCCACCACGGCCCCGCCGCGCGTGATGTCCACCCGCACTTGATTCGTTCCCGCCAGCGAAAACTTGATGTCGAACGCATGCCCGCTCGCCGCCAAACGATAACGGCCATGAGCGCCAAACGCCTGGCGCGCCAGTTGATCGAGTTCGGCATTGTTGGCCGACACGCGAATCGGCACGGTATTTTTTTCGGCCACCACGTCGACGCGGCCGATCTCGCCTTGCGCGAGACCAACGGATACGAACGCGGTGAGAAACAAAGTGAGTCGGAGAAAATTTTGCATGGTGGAGAACACGGGTTTGATTGGCTCACGAGGGAGCGCGGTGGGCATTTCTATTTACACCCGCTCCGGGCATAACAACTAATTTCCTCCGCATTTTTTCCGCCGTGAGTCCCGACGAAATCAAAGAGCATCTCAAGCAGGTCAAATATCCCGGCTTCAGCCGCGACATCGTTTCGTTCGGGCTCGTGCGCTCGGCCGGAATCGTCGACGGCGTGGCGAAGGTCTCTCTCGCGCTCACCACGAGCGACCCGAAGATCCCGCTCCACCTCAAACGCGAGGTCGACGCCTGTCTGCGCGTCATCCCGGGAGTAAAGGAAACGATCGTCGATGTCGCCGTCACTCCGGCCAAAGCGCCCGCCCCCGCCGGCACCACCGGCGGAAATCTCGGCGGCAACGCCGGCGCCCCCAAAACCATCCAACACGCCATCGCGATCGGTTCCGGCAAAGGCGGCGTCGGCAAAAGCACGTTCGCCGTCAATCTCGCCTGCGCCCTCGCCCAACTGCTCGAATCGCAGGGCCGCCCGGGTCGCGTCGGCTTGATGGATTGCGACATCTACGGTCCCAGCGTTCCGCTCATGATGGGTCTCGACGGCCGCCCCGAGGTCGAAGGCGAAGGCGCATCCGCCATGCTGATACCGATGGAACGCCACGGCGTGAAGGTCATGAGCATGGGCTTCCTCGTCGACGACAACACGCCCGTCGTCTGGCGCGGCCCGATGATCATGAAGACCGTGCAGCAGTTCGTCCAAAACGTGAAATGGGGCGAACTCGACGTGCTCCTCGTCGACCTCCCGCCCGGCACCGGCGACGCCCAACTCTCGCTCGTTCAAACCCTGCCGCTCGACGGCGCCGTCATCGTCACCACGCCCCAACCCGCCGCCACCAACGTCGCGCGCAAGGGCGGCCTGATGTTTCAAAAGGTCAACGTCCCGCTCCTCGGCGTCGCCGAAAACATGAGCTACTTCGTCGATCCCACCGGAACGAAGCACGCACTCTTCGGCAGCGGCGGCGGCATCGTCGCCGCCGAACGTCTCGGCACATCGCTCCTCGGCCAGGTGCCGTTGATTCCCGACATCCGCGAGGGCGGCGACTCCGGGTTGCCGATCGTGGTTAAATCGCCTGACAGTCAGGCAGCACGCACCTTCCGCGAGATCGCCGACACGCTGCTTTCTCGTCTCACTCCTCCCACGCGCAGCTCCTAGTGGTAAACCTTCGATGAACATCGGACCTCTCCCCTTTCGTTCCCTGTCGGATTGGTAACATTGCGGGCATTGACACCCGTGACTGCCTCGCTCTCATTTTCTCCCGCGCCGCCTTGCCGAATGACTTCTCCTGCACCAGAGCCAGCGACGAGCCGTGATTTTGTGAAACAATCCAGCCTCTACCAGGAGTTCCTGGCCGAGCGCGAAGAGATCCTGAAGCACAAGTGGCTGGAATCGGAGCGATTGGGCTACGACATCGGCTTCGAACGCGCATTGCTGGATTGGATACGAAAACATCGCGAGGGTTGGCGCGCTGCCCGTCGGCAACAGCAACACCAACAGCCTCCTCCGCCGCCCGCCGGCAGCAGCGGTTCGAGCGTTCCGTTCACGCCGCCGCCGCAAAAGAAAACGGGCTGACGATTCCGTCATCCGCACAGCAAAAAGCCGGGCATTCGCCCGGCTTTGCTGTTCTTACGGGGGCGAAAATCGCCGCCCAAAGATGGAAATCCGCTTACTTGATCTCTTTGTGCACCGTGTGGCGCTTCAGGTGCGGATTGTATTTCTTCTTCTCGATGCGCTCCGTAACCGTTTTCTTGTTACGATAGGTGAGATAACGGGAGGCCGGCTTGCCCTCTTTCTTGGCTTCGGTGCACTCCAAGGTGACGAGTTCTTGCATGGTGGTAAATGGATTGAAGGGTCAGAGCAAACGCCCGCCCCCGCCCGGCGCAATCCCAAAGTAGATCGCGCCCCTCTCCTTCGACTTCACCGCCGCTTTTCCATCAACGGCAGCATCACCCCGCGCCGGAAGAGCGTCACCTGGCCCGTGCTCGACGATACCACGATCGAAATACACTTCGTCGCCACGCTCACCGCCGCCGCCGCCGCATGACGGCTCCCCAGCCCGCTCGGGAGCGAAAAATCGTTGTCCCCGGCCTGGATCAAACTCCCCGCCGATTCGACGACGCCGTCCCCCCGGATGATGAACGCGCCGTCGATCGAGGAAAACTCCTTCACCGTCTCATCCATGAAGGGGTTCAGGATGTTGCGATCCTCTTCCTTGTAACCAAAAAATGGATTCAACACGAGCGGCTTGGTCAGCTTCTCGACGCGATTATTGTCTCCGAGCACGAACAGGCAGCCCACCGGCCGCCCTTCGCGCCCCTCCACCGCCAGCTCCGTCGCCACGGCGATCACGCGCTCCAACACCTCCGGCTTCACGTCCTCCGGCAACAGATCGTTCTGCCCCGTCAGCAGCGTCTGAAACTCCCGCTCGATGTCGACGACCGTGAGCGTGTCGAACTGATTGCTGCCCGTCATCCCGCCGATGCAGCACACGCGATCCGTAAACGCGATCACCCCGCGCGTGACCGCCACCAAAATCGCACTGCGCAACTGCGCCATTCGCTGATTCGAAAACGACCGCACCTGGATCGTTTCATCGAACTCCTCCTGATCCTCGCTGCCTTCCACCGGATTTCGCGTGACCAAAATCGTTTTCAACTTCGACGGCATCATCTTCGCCTCGATGCCGCCGACAAAGGTGTCGCCAAACACCAGCAGCGCCCGGCAGTTCGCGCCTTTCGCCACGCGTTCCGCCTCGCGAAACATCAACTTGTTGACGCGATTCTGCTGCGCCTGCACCGGCCGAATCCCCCCGAATCCGCCGACCAATTGCTCGTGCAACGCATCGAGATCCGGCGCGTTCACCAGCCCGTCGACGAGTTCCGGCTCCTTCACCTGCCGCGCGATGGACGCCAGCACCTGCAGGTAATCGCGCGCGTTCTCGCCCGCGATCAGCATCATGATCAATCGCACCCGCTCCTCCGCCAGCGCTCCATCGTGCTTGATCCCCGCCCGGCTGCGTCCGATCGCCAGAATGTAGCGCCGGCGCATCTTCACCCGCACGTGCGGCAAGGCGACGCCCAGTCCGAGATACGTCGTCATCGTGCTCTCGCGCGCGAGCAGCCCTTTCAACAACGCATCCGCTTTCAGATCGGGAAACTGCTTCACGCACACCGCGAGCAGCTCCTGCAGCGCTCCTTCGAGGTCGAGGCTGTGCAGATCGATGATGCGGCTGCGCGCGATGATCCTATCGAGCCGCATCGTTTAGAAATCCCCGCCCCGAAAAATCAAACGTCCGATCGATCTCAGGTTGGCCAAGGTGCGAGGCACTTGCTTCGAGATTTGAACGTTGGTCGTTTCCAATTTCCCGCGTCACGCGCGGGCTTCAGCGCTCCCACTCCAGCGCGCCTTTCTTGATCTCGTAAAACAGGCCCAAGACCAACACGCCGAGGAAGAACAACACCGGACCGAGAATCGCGATCTGGTTGGCGAGAAACTCGCGGTAAATAAACGTCCACGGCACGAGAATCACGATCTCGAGATCGAACAACATGAACAGCAGCGCCGTCACATAAAACTTCACCGAGAAACGCGTGTGGATCGCTCCTTCCGACGGAACGCCGCACTCATACGCCGAATCCTTGATCTTCGATCCTTTCGCGCGCTGGCCAAAAAAATGGCTCGCGCCGATCACCGCCCCGGTAATCCCGGCCGCGAGCAACACTTGAATCAGAAAAGGAAAATAAGCAGCAGCGCCCATCGCGCTCGAAATTGGGCGCAGCTAGGCCCGCGAGACAAGTGGGAAAGTTGCTTTCCTTCGCGCCCTTCCGCCGCCCCGCCTCCCGCCGTCCAAATCAGGACCCGACGTCGATGATCTGCGCCGTCTTCACCTTCGTCGAACCGACGCCCAGCGTTTCCGCAAACTCCAGCGTCCGGATCTCCTCCGGCACCGGCTGAAACCCGTTCTGCCGGCGCAACAAATCCATCTTCGCCCGCATCAACGCATCCATCATCACCGGATCCGTGCTCAACCACAACAACGGCTCCGACGACGCATACAGCGAATTGAAATACGGTCCGCCGATATACTGAAACCGCTCCAGGCTCGCGAGCGTGAACATCCACGTCTCACGCAACTCGGGAATCGCGCTCATCTCCGCCACCGCCGCCGGCGCATTCGCCGGCGAACGGAAGAAGCGCGCCGTGTTCGACGCATTCCAGAGCGTCGCATTCACCAACGCTCCATTGATCCCCAGAATCGCGTGATCCGTGTAAACCGGCAGGTTGATCCAGAAATCCGCATCGAGAAACAAGGGCGTCGCCAGGAAGCTCTTGCGATCTTCATCCGCCGTCGTGTCCGCATCATAACCTTCCGTCTGCTGCTGCGCGAAAATCGGATCGAAACGCTGCGGCAGTGGAGAATCGTAAAACCACACCGGATCGTAATAACGCCCCGACTCGAGCACGTAGATCGGATGCTCCTTGAACGGCGAATCACCCGTCACCAGCGACGGCAAATAACCCGTCATCCGCAGCCGCAACTGATTCAACCCAACCAGAAAGATATCCTTCTTCTCGAAACCGCGCTTTTCCAGCGCCGCAATCACCGCTTTCACCAAGGGAATCGGCGTCGCCATCCCCGGACCCGAATCGCTGTAAATCTTCAACCCCACCTTCTTCTTCTCCCCCGGCTCCAACTTGCGCCCACTCTGCTCCTCGAACGCGGAGATGAGTTTCTCCACCTCGCGCCGATAAGTCGCTTCATCGAAGCCCGCCAATCGCGCTTGCAACACCGGCGCCGGCGGAGCCTTGGGCGGCAACCCGGCCGCCGTCTGGCCGCTCGCGCTCGACAAGCCGAGGCCGAAAACCGCCAGGGCTAAAACCTGAAGAAAGGGCAGACGCATACGTGTGTGAGTCGTCGGACGATTGCTAAAGTTTCCTCTATACCGGGAAGGCCATCGCGTCAAAGGGCGGGGAACTTGACAGCCGGTGACGCGGCTTGAAAGTGCATTCTTCGCCAGCCGCCCGGAGGGCGTGCGTTCGTCCATGCCCGTCATCAAACCTTCCTGCGTCCGCGACCTCAAACTGCGGGTGAACCTCGCCGACGTCGTCTCGCGAGTCGTCACGTTGCGCAAAGCCGGCGGCGCGCGTCTCAAGGGCCTCTGCCCTTTCCACAACGAGAAAACCCCTTCCTTCCACGTCGATACCGACAAGGGTTTCTACAAGTGCTTCGGCTGCGGCAAAGCCGGCGACGCCATCACCTTTGTCCGCGAAACCGAACAACTCGGCTTCACCGAAGCCGTCGAAGCGCTCGGTCAACGTTTCAACATCCCCATCGAATACGAGGAGGGCTCCGGCGGCCCCACCCGCGAAGAGCGCTCGCTGCGCCAGGAATTGTTCGATCTGCACGATGTCGCCACGGAGCATTTTTATCAGGCCTTCAAGACGCGCGATGCCACCGGCGATTACATGCGCAACTACTGGACCGGCCAGCGCCGCTTCAGCCTCGAACTCGCCGACGAATTCAAGATCGGCGCCGTCGACGCCGCCGGCAGCGGACTCGGCGCCGCACTCCTCAAACGCAAATTCTCCGAAGAAGCCCTCCGCCGCTGCGGCCTTTTTTTCATCTACGAGGACGCCCAAATCACCGCAGCCACGCTGCGCCCGCGTTTCCGCGGCCGCCTGATGATCCCCATCCGCGACCACCAGGGTCGCGTCGTCGCCTTCACCGCCCGCCAAACCCAGCTCACTCCCGACGACGATCCCGCGCGAGAAGCGAAATACGTCAACTCCCCCGAAACCCCCGTCTTCACCAAGGGCAACCTGCTCTTCAACCTCGACCGCGCCCGCACCGCCGTCGGCGACGGCAAACCTTTCGTCCTCGTCGAGGGTCAACTCGACGCCCTTCGCTGCTGGTCCGTCGGCCTCAAAACCGCCATCGCTCCCCAAGGCACTTCCATCACCGAACCCCAGCTCATTCTCCTCCGCCGCTACCACCCGCAGGTCGAATGCTTCTTCGACAGCGACTCCGCCGGCCAGAAAGCCGCGCTCCGCTTCCTCCCCATGGCGCTCAAAGCCGGCCTCGAGGTCCGCTTCCTCACTCTTTCCGGCGCCGAAAAACTCGATCCCGATCTCCTCTTCCTCGAACGCGGCCTCCCCGCCTACGACGACGTCCGCCGCCACGCCCAAACCGCCATGGCTTTCGCCTCGCGCGCCGTCCTCGCCGATGCCTCGACCGCTTCCGGCGAACAAAAATCCCGCGCCGCTCAATCGCTCTTCGAAATCGTCGCCCACTCCGACAGCGAAGTGATCCGATCCCAATTCCTTACCGAAATCTCCGTCCACCTGCGCCTGCCCACCGCCGCCGTGCAGAAAGACTTCGGCACGTTCCTCACCCGCCGCGACCGCCAAAACGCCGCCCGTCCCGCCGAACAACCTCCAACCCGAAACTCAGAACCCCAAACTCCTCACTCCGCGCCGAACGGCGCCGCCCCCACCCCCGAACGCGACTTGCTCCTGCTCTGCCTCCATTTCGAAGATCTCGGCAAACCCCTCAGCTCCGCTCTCCCCCACGATTGGATCGACGTGAACCACCCCGCCGGCCTTCTCCTCAACCGTTTCCTCGCCGAATTCGAACACGACACCTGGCCCGGCCGCGACCATCTCGACGCCCTTCTCGAAACCGAAACCGAACGCAGCCTCGTCGCCTCACTCATATTCGACGCGCTCAAGCTCGACGACCCTATCAAGGTCGCCAACGAAGGACTTCGCCAACTCCGTGCCCGCGCCCTCGAACCACGCCTCAGGGAAATAGAACTTGCTTTAGCCACAGCCCACGCGGACAGTAATTCTGACCCAATTTCACTCTTGAAGGAACGCTCAGAACTGCATCGACAGCTCCGCCAGCCACTCAGTTTATCAGCCGCTTTATAGCCAGCTTGTAGAAGAGATCACTATCACATGTCGCGCAAAGCCAAGTCCGGTTCCCCGGACACTCACTCCGAGGCCGTCGAGGCCGCTATCGAAAAATCCTCTTCCACTCCCTCCGGTGACACCCCTGCGGGAGCCGACATTCCCGCGGGTGGAATTAACGAGAAGATCCGTCAGCTGATCCGGCTTTCGAAGGAGCAGGGTTACCTCACTTTCGACGACATCAACGAGGCTCTCCCCGAGTCCGTCGAAAACCAGGAGGAGATCGATAACGTCCTCTCCATCCTCCAGAACTTGGAGATCGAGATCCTCGAGCCGGATCAAGTCGACGACTACAAGCAGCGCATGGAGGAAGCCGAGGAGGAGGAATCTCGCTCCTCGCAACACGACATCCTCGATGACCCCGTCCGCATGTATCTCAAGCAGATGGGCCAGGTCCCGCTGCTCACCCGCGAACAGGAAGTCGAAATTTCCAAACGCATCGAGACCGCCGAGCTGAAAGCCCAGGAAGCTCTCTTCCAAGCCACCGTCATCGGCAGCTACATCGTCACCCTCGGCCAGAAGCTCATCGACCGCCAGGAACGTTTCGATCGCGTCGTCATCGACAAGAAAATCGACAGTCGCGAGTCCTACTTCAAAGGCCTCGAAAAACACGTTCTCTCCACGCGCAAGGCCGAGGAAGCCGTCGCCGACTCGTGGCAGGAATACCTCAAAGCCAAGAGCGAGGCCGACAAAAAGAAGGTCCTCGCCAAGCACAAGAAGCGCGAAGCCATCCTCCGCTCCCACTTCGGGAAATTCTTCTTCAAGCTGAAGGTTTACGAGGAATACCTCGAACAGCTCCGCCCCGTCCTCGAGGAAATCGAATCGCTCAACGCCCAACTCGACCGCGCCAGGCACCCGAAGTCCAAAAAGGACGCCGCGATCGACACGAAAGTCATCCAGCACCGCCTCAAACAGATCGAGGCCGTGCAACGCATCGACCCGCAGGAGCTCCTCAAAGTCGTCGCGCAAACGCGCGTCCACATCCGCGAGGCGCACCAGGCCAAGACCGAAATGGTCGAAGCCAACCTCCGCCTCGTCATCTCCATCGCGAAGAAATACACCAATCGCGGCCTCTCCTTCCTCGACCTCATCCAGGAGGGCAACATGGGCCTCATGAAGGCCGTCGAGAAATTCGAATACCGCCGCGGTTACAAATTCTCCACCTACGCCACGTGGTGGATCCGCCAGGCCATCACCCGTTCGATCGCCGACCAGGCCCGCACCATCCGCATCCCGGTCCACATGATCGAGACCTTGAACAAGGTCATGCAGGTGCAAAAACAACTCCTGCAGGAATACGGCCACGAGCCCACCCCGGAAGAGGTCGCCGACGAAATGAACCTGCCCGTCGAGCGCGTGCAGCAGATCATGAAGATGGCGCAACAACCCATCTCGCTCCAATCGCCCGTCGGCGACGGCGACGACACGAGCTTCGGCGACTTCATCGAAGACAAATCCGCCGAGAACCCCTACGACATGACGGCGTTCTCACTCCTGCGCGAAAAGATCATCGACGTCCTCGACTCCCTCACCGAACGCGAACGCCGCGTCCTTTCCCTCCGCTTCGGCCTGATCGACGGCTACAGCCGCACGCTCGAAGAGGTCGGCAAGCAATTCAAAGTCACCCGCGAGCGCATCCGCCAGATCGAGGCCAAAGCCCTCCGCAAGATGCGCCACCCGACGCGCATCCGTCAGCTGCACGGCTTCTTCGACGCCGAGCAAATCGACAACGCGCAAAACCTCATGAAGGTCGCCGCCACCAGCGGACTGCCCGCGCGCCCGCCCGGCGCCGGTCTCCCGCCCGGCTTCCCACCACCGAAACCTTGAAGAAAAGGGCGCCGCTCACCGGCGCCCTTTTGCTTTCTCTTCGCGTTTATCCCGGAGACGCGTTCGCAAGCCACAAAACCGCTTTCCCTCTTTACAGTCCTACCCGTCGGCATACGGTCCCACTCATGGCTACTCCCACTCTGCAACTCGCAGCCTTCGGCATCGGCGGCATGGAATTGGTGCTGATCCTCGCGCTCGCGCTTCTGCTGTTCGGAGGCGCCAAGCTCCCTTCGCTCGCAAAAGGTCTCGGCCAATCCATCAAGGAGTTCAAGAAGGCCACCAAGGACGAAGACGAAGCGAAGGAAGAGCAGAAGAAGGAAATCACCCGCTAAGCGGTCTGCCTTCCCGCTTGTTCGCACTCGAGCGCGCCACCCGGCGCGCTTTTTGTTTTTATGGTGCAGCTGCCGCCGCGACCTCCCCACCCCGCCCTTCGCAACTACTCCTCCAGCCCGTCCTCGCTTCCTTCCTCCACCCGCTCCCGCAACCACGCGCGAAACTCGTCCGTTTGCTTCGGCGTGCCCAACACCAGCACCTCGTCGTCCGCCTGAATCGTCTCCTCCGCGCTCGGATTCAACATCCGCTCCCCCCTCCGATTCACGCCCGCGATCTGCACCCCGAAAGTCTTCGTTGGCGCAATCTCGCTCAACGCCCTCCCGACCGCCTGGCTCCATTCCGGCACTTTCATCGACTCCATCTGCACATCCTCGAACACCGATTCGAGGACCGTCGTATCCGACACCCGCGAGAGCAACTCCCTCGCCGCCTGCACTTGCTCCGCGCTGCCCATCAACAACACGCGATCGCGCGGAAACAGCACCGTATCCGGCGTCGGCAGCGCCATCATGTAGCCCTGCCGATCGATCCCCACCACCGAGCATCCCGTCGTCGCTCGCAAATCCAGTTCCGCGATCGTCTTCCCTTGCGCGTCCGTCAAATCCGGCAGCACGCAATCGAGAATCCGCACATTCCACGCCTCATGCCGTTCGAGCCAGGGCGCCGACGAATCGGCCATCTTGCTCTCCGCCGAGCTTATCACCGTTTCCAACTCCGCCTCCAAATGGCTGTGCCAGTAAATCAACCGCTGCCTCAGCACCAGGATCGCCCCGATCGCCACCAACGCGCTCCCGAGCAACAGCAGTCGCGCCGTTCCTTCCAGCGGCAAAAGCGCCACCAGCCACAAAAACAACAACACCCCCGCCACCGCCTTCAACGCCGCCTCCACCGTCGGCGCCGCCTTCCGCCCGCGCTTCGAACCCGCCGTCGCCGCCTGCGAAAACATCAGCGAGAGCGCCGAGATGTTGCGCCAGATCGCCACCAGCGGCGCGATTAACAACAGGCCCAACAACACCCAGAACATCACCTCCGGCCCGCGCGGGAACAGCCAGTCCTCCCCCACCCAGCCCACGATCGCCTTCAGCATCTGTCCTGAAAAAATCAATACGCCGCTCACCAGCGCCACTTCCGTTCCAATCTGGATAAATCGCTTCCGCGAGAGCAGCCACAACCGGTTGCGCCGCTGACGCGCCGTGAGCCGCTCGAGCCGGCCTTGATAATACCGCACCCAATCCATCAGCCAGCGCGGTTGCCGCGCCACCACGAAGCCGGCAATCGGCTCCGATCGCTTGATCAACACCGGCGCCGCCAGCGTCGTGATCAACGACACCCCCACCGCCAGCGGATAAAACCGCGCCGGCAACACCGCCGCTCCCACCCCGAGTTGCGCGATGATGAACGAAAATTCGCCGATCGGCGTCACACACAGCCCCGCGCGCAGCCCTTCCTTCACCGGCGTTCCGATCAAGGTCAGCGACAGCGCACTCGCCAGCGGACGCACCACGAGCGCAAACGCGCTCACCCCCACGATCAGCCCCGCGTTTTCCCACAGCGCCTGCGGATCGATCTGCATCCCGATCGCCACAAAAAACACCGCGCTAAAAACATCCCGCATCCCTTCGAAGGTTCGTTCCACCTGATGCCGGTGCGCCGTCTCCGCCACGATCGTCCCGAGCAAAAACGCCCCGAGCGCCAGCGAATGCCCCGCCTGCTGCGCCACAAACGCCAGACCGAACAACAGCGCCGCAATTCCCAGCGTCTGCAATTCCTCCGACGCCACCACGCTCATCCGCCGCAACAACCACGGCACAAGCAACAATCCGCTCACGCCCACCAGCGCCACAAACGCCGCCAGCATCCCCACCGTCGACCACACCGGCGCCGCCCCCGCCCCACTCGCCCCGCCGATCTGCACAATCGAATTCAGCAGCGTCAGCATCACCACCGCCACGACGTCCTCGAGCACCGTCATCCCCAACGCCAGCTGGCCAAACCGCTCATGCGTCACCGCCGCTTCCTGCAACAATTTCGAGATGATCGCCGACGACGACACCATCAGCATCGCCGCCAGAAAAAGCGTCTGCGTTCCCGACCAATCCAACCCCGCCCCCAACACCCGCGCCAAATAATACACCGCCACCGCCGCCCCACCCGTCGCCACCACCACCGACATCCCGAGCCGCCTCAGCCGCCGCAAACTCAACCGCATCCCGATCGTGAACATCAGGAACACCAACCCGAGTTGCGCCAGCGTCTCCACGTTCGCCGGATTCGCCATGAAGGGAAACGACTGCGTGTGCGGCCCGACCACCATCCCCGCCACCAGAAATCCCGCCACCACCGAAAGCCCGATCCGCTTGCACAGCCAGCCCACCGCCCCCGCCACCATCAGGATTACCGCCAAATCTCGAATGAAATAGGTCCCTTCCATGATGTTGGCCTCTCAACACCCCGCAAAATTCCCCCTCTCGTCAATCCATCTCCCATCTGTCGCACTCACACGGATACCGCCCGGCGAACTTGCTTGCGCAACCCACCCATTCCCTCGTTGACACTCCCCGGGGCCGGCGATTCGGTTCCGTCGGCGGATACGCCGCCTCTTCACGTAAACATGGCCAACTTTCTCGGTTACTTCTCGAACGACATCGGCATCGATCTCGGCACCGCGAACACACTGGTCTACGTGAAAGACAAAGGGATCGTCCTCCGCGAACCCTCCGTTGTCGCCCTCGACACCGCCACACGCAAGGTTCGCGCCGTCGGCGACGAGGCCAAACGCATGCTCGGCCGCACGCCGGGCAATATCACCGCCATCCGCCCGATGAAGGACGGCGTCATCGCCGACTTCGACGTCACCGAGGCGATGCTGCGCTACTTCATCGGCAAGGTGTCCACGTCTTTCCGCGCGCCGCCGCGCGTCGTCATCGCGATTCCGTCCGGCATCACCGCCGTCGAAAAACGCGCCGTGATGGACTCCGCCACCCACGCCGGCGCCCGCAAGGTCATCACCATCCCCGAACCCATGGCCGCCGCGATCGGCGTCGGCCTCCCCATCGACGAACCCGCCGCCAACATGATCGTCGACATCGGCGGCGGCACCACCGAGATCGCCGTCATCTCCCTCAACGGGATTGTATTCTCAAAATCCATACGCGTCGCCGGCGACGAGTTGGACATGGCGATCATCAATTACATGAAGCGCGCCTACAATCTCCTCATCGGTGAACGCACCGCGGAAGAGATCAAACTGCGCGTCGGCTCCGCCTACCCCCTTGAGGAAGAGCTCACCATGGAGGTCAAGGGCCGCGACTCCGTCGCCGGTCTTCCGAAGACGATTCACATCACCTCGCAAGAAATCCGCGAAGCGCTCGCCGACACTATCGCCGCGATCGTCGACGCCGTTCGCGTCACCCTCGAACGCTGCCCGCCCGAACTCTCCGCCGACCTCGTCGACCGCGGTTTCGTCATGGCCGGCGGCGGCGCCCTCATCCGCGGCATCGACAAGCTCCTCTCCGAGAAAACCGGCCTCCCCGTCACGATCTCCGACGACCCCCTCTCCGCCGTCGCCAACGGCACCGGCGCCGTCCTCAACGACCTCAGCTGGTTGATGCAGAACGTGTGAGGGAGGCGTCGCCCTCTATCCCACGTCCACTCTGAAAAGAGGAGTGGCGCGCAGCGCCGGAGCGTGTTGGATCGAGGATCGATGCGGCTTCGCTACGATCCCAACCTGAAGCTCCTCGCCCGCGGTCTCCGCAACAAGAGCACTCTTGCGGAGATCCTCCTCTGGAAGCACCTGAAAGGACGACAACGACGCGGTTTCGACTTTCACCGCCAGTGCCCGATCGATCGCTACATCGTCGATTTCTTCGCACCCAAACTGATGCTCGCCGTCGAAATCGATGGCGACACCCACCGGTTCAAATCCGACGAAGACTCCGTTCGGCAGCGGCACCTCGAATCGCTCGGCATTCGATTCCTCCGTTTTGGCGACACCGAAGTGAAACGAAACACCGTCGGCGTGGTCGCGATTATCGACACGTGGATCGACAACAACACACCACCCAACTCCCCCCACTAGAGGCGACGACAACTCTCAACCGCGCCGCACAGCCGTAGTCCCCTCTCGAGAGGGGTGCCCGAAGGGCGGGGTGTGTTTACCCCCTCAATCCCCACACTTTTTCCGTGCCACCCGCCTCATCCCTCGCCAAATAACCCACCACTCATCTCGTGCCTTCCCGCCGCCTCGACCAAGCCCGCCCTTTCTTCACCCTGGGTCTGCTTGTCGTCGCTTGGCTCTTGATCCCGACAGTCATCAAGTCCTTCACCCGCGCGTCGTTCTTCGAACTCACCGCGCCCGTCACCGTCAGCGCCTCCTACGCGCGCGATCTCCAGGAATACTGGTCCCTCCGCGCCCACTCGAAAAGCGACCTCATCGAAGCAGGCCGTGACCTCGCCCGTCTCAACGCCTCCTACTCCCTCTCCGTCCAACAAAACTCCGAACTGCGCGCGCAGGTCGAACGCCTCCAAGAGCTTCTCCGTCTCCCCGCTTACACCAACTTCCGCTCCGAACACGCGCGCGTCGCCCGCCGCGATTTTTCCGCGTGGTGGCAGCGCATGACCCTCCGCAAGGGCGCCAACCACGGCATCATCGTCGGCGCCCCCGTCGTTTTCAGCGGCGGCGTCGTCGGTCGCGTCACCGAGGTCCACGCCTACACGTGCATCGTCGACCTGATCAGCAGCCCGACCATTCGCATTGCCGCTTTCGTCGAAGGCGACGACCGCCCCATCAGTTTCCAAGGCGGCATCAACCCCGCCTTCGGCCCCGCCCGCGGCGTCCTCGAATTCGTCCCGCTCGACATCCACGCCACCCCCGCCGCGCCACGCCGCCTCGTCACTTCCGGTCTTGGCGGCGTCTTCCCGCCCGGTCTCGCCCTCGGCGAGGTCACCAAAACCGAACCGAGCACCGACGGTCTCTTCAAATCCGGCGAGGTCTCCCTCGATCCGCGCCTTTCCACCCTCACCGAGGTCACCATCCTCGTCCCGCTCGATCCCGCCGGCCTCTAACCTCGCCCGGCTCGTTCCATCGTGCACTCCGCTCTCGCCCTCACGTTCACGCTTTTTCTGCTCGGGATCGTTCTCGCGCAACTCAACCACGCGCTCAGCGGTTGGGGAATCTACGTTTGGCTCGGCGGGCTCTTCGTCACCCACGCCGCGCTCGCGCCCGACACCCGCGGCGGCCGCACCGCCGCCTTCCTCGGCGGACTTTTCCTCGATTGCACCGCGCCAGTTGCATTCGGCACCCACGCCCTGTTGTTTGCGGCCGCTTACACGTTCGTGTTTCGTTTGCGCGATCGCGTTTCGCGCGACGAAAACACCGCGCGCATCGTCCTCGCGCTCGTCACCAATCTCGCCCTCTTCCTCGTGTTTTCCTTCCTCCAATCCCGCCAGCTCCCCACCTCCGCCACGTTCTGGTCGCGGGTCGCCGTCGATCTCCTCTGCTCCCAAGTCGTCCTCGTCCTCATCACGCCTTGGTTCTGCGCGCTGCAAGCCCGCACGCTCGATCTAGCCGACACTTTCGCCGCCGCCTACGAACGTCGTTTCAACTGACGCTCTTCCTCGCGTGCCCGCTCCCGTTTCCACCATCGAAACCAATCTCGCCGAGCGCTCCGGCAGCCTCGTCGAAACTCACCGCAGCTACGATCCGCGCATCGTCTTCTTCTACTTCGTCCTCGCCGCACTCCTCCTCACGCTCGCCGGCGGCCTCGCTTACCAACAGCTTTTCAAAACCGATCTCTACCACGAGCGCGAACGCGTCCAAAACCAGCGCCGCGTCCTCGTCCCCGGCCCGCGTGGAAACATCTTCGATCGCGAGGGCCGCCTGCTCGTCGGCAATCGCCCGCGTTTCGCCGTCGTCCTTTACCTCGACGAACTTCGCTCCGAGTTCCGCCGCGAATACATCCGCGTCCGCCGCAACTACCGCCAGTCCGGCGACAAAGATCTCCCCACCTCCTCCCAAATGGAGCAGATCGCCCGCGCCTCCGTCGTCCAGCGCTACCTCGATCAGGTCAACACGATCCTCGGCCGACACGAACAGGTCGACAGCGTCGATCTCCGCAAACACTTCCGCCGCGAACTCCTGCTCCCTTACACCTTGATCGGCGATCTCGCCCCCGAGGAATACGCACGTCTCGTCGAAAGTCTTCCCGTCCGCTCTCCACTGCAGGTTTACACCTCCAGCACGCGCTACTATCCCTACGGCTCCGCCGCCGCGCACACGCTCGGTTACGTCAGCATCAATCCCGACATCGACGACGAAAACGTCCCCGGCGAAGACCTCACGACCTTCAAGATGAAGGGCAGCATCGGCAAAACCGGTCTCGAAGCCTCCTTCGACGCCAAGCTCCAGGGCGAATCCGGCGGCACCATTTTCCGCGTCGATCCTTCCGGCTATCGCGTCAATCCCCCGCTCGAAAAACGCCTCCCCGTCCAAGGCCAGAGCATCACCACTTCGCTCGACATCGATCTCCAACTCGCCGCCGAAGAAGCGATCGACATCACCGAATACCCCGGCGCCGCCGTCGCTCTCGACGTTCGCACCGGCGAGGTCCTCGCCCTCGCCAGCAAACCCGATTACAACCTCGGCGACACGTCACCGATGATCACCCGCGCGACGTTCTCCGAGATCGAATCGCGCGGCGCCTGGCTCAATCGCGCCGTCCAAGGCCTCTACCCTCCGGGCTCCACCTTCAAACTCGTCACCGCTCTCGCCGGCCTCCGCAAAGGCGCCGTTGCCATCGACTCCGAAATCGAATGCACCGGCTACTTCCGCGTCGGCCAGAATCGTCTCATGCCATGCAACGGCGGCCGCGGCCATGGCCACATGACGTTCCCCAATTCGCTCACGATGAGCTGCAACGTATTTTATTATAAATACGGCATGGACACCGGCATCGAAGCGATCGCCGCCGAAGCCCGCCGCTTCGGCCTCGACCGCCCCACCGGGATCGAGCTCCCGTTCGAAGCGCGCCGCATGGTGATCGGCGACATCGACTGGAAAAGAAAAGTCCACGACCAAGGCTGGTTTCCCGGCGACACCGCCAACTCCTCCATCGGCCAGGGCTTCCTCGCCGTCACGCCGCTTCAAATGGCCGCGGTCACCGCCTCCTTCGCTCGCGGCGAACTCCAAACCACGCCGACCCTGCTCCACGACCCCAATCGCCCGCGCCAGCACTCCGAACCGCTCGGCATCTCCCCCCAGCAATACGCCACCATGCTTCAAGCCATGGAGGAGTGCACCCTGCGCGGCACCGCCAAGATTCTTCAGATCAACAAAATTCCCGATCTCCGCATCGCCGGTAAAACCGGCACCGCCCAGGTCCGCACTCGCGAGGGCACGCTCAATCTCGCCTGGTTCATCTGTTTCGCGCCCGTCGAAAAACCCGAGATCGCCATCGCCGTGATGATCGAGGGCGACACCCCCGGCGAAGAGGTCGGCGGCGGCCGCATCGCCGCCCCCGTCGCTCAATCCATCCTTCGCAAATGGAAGGAAAAAAAGAGCGCTCCGCGCCCCTTCATCCCGCCCATCTCCACCAACTAGGTGGAGCCCGACGTCCTCGTCGGGCTTCGTTCCACGCGCGCAATCGTCCTCGCCCGGCGCCACGCCTTCCGCGCCCCGCGAAACACCGCCTTCGGCTCGCCCCACGTTTCGCGCGCGCCGAATCGCAACCGCTCCAGTTCGCGCGCCACGCGTTCGCACTCCATGTCGTCGGTGCGACATTCCCGCAACCGTCGCAACCATCCGCCCGCCTCCGCGCGCACCGCATCCAAACGCCTCCGCCGGCTCCAACGCCGCGGATTCAACCAGCTGTATCCAAATTTCCGCCACATCCACGCGATCGTCAGCGCCAGCGCCACACCCGCCAGCAACCAAGCGCCTTTCGCTCCCGCCCACGGTTGCCGCATCCATTCCCGCACGCCCGCTCCCGCCTCCTCGATCCACGCCCGCAGCCGCGCCCCGATGTTCTCCGTCGCATCCTTCACGGCGCGCAAGGTCTCCCGCTGCGACTGCTGATCGAAATTCACGATCCGCCGATACCAAAACACCCGCAGGCTATCCAGGCGCGCCGTCCAGCTCCGATCCATCCGCTGCGCCAGGCCTTCTTCACCAGCCACCTCCCGCGCCGCGGCCGCCGTCGCCCCCGGCGTCGGATCTGCCCGCAGCCACGACTCGCTCGCCGCATCGAAAATCTCCACCCACGCATGCGCATCCGAGTTCCGCAGCGTGAAATTGTTCGAATACGCATTCCACGATCCGCCGCGAAATCCCGTCACCACCCGCGCCGGGAATCCCGCCGTCCGCGCCAGCAGCACCAGCGATCCGGCAAACAATTCACAATGCCCGCCGCCGTCCGAACGCATCCACCGCACCAGCGGATCGCCCGGCCCGTCCGGCACCGCCGGCGTCAACGAATACCCATGCCGCCGTTCCAACCACGCCTCCGCCGCCCGCGCAAATTCTCCTGCATCCAGATTTCCACTACCCGAACCCGAAATCTCGCGCACGAGGGCCTCCAGCGCCGCGCGGTCCTCCTCCCCCAATTCCACCCTCGAGCTCCCTCGCACCAGCGCGTTTTCACTGCCGTCTTCCCATTGCGCCGCGAACACTTCATCCGCCAGCCGCGCGCCCGCCTCCATTCCTTCGACCCGATACGCCGTCATCGACACCGGATCGTCCCGCAGCGCCAGCACGCGCAACGCGCGCGAATATCGGAAATTCTGCCGCTCCCGAAATTGCACCCGCTCGAACGCCCCGAGCAGCGGCAAATACCGGCTCACCCCCGACTCCAGATAAAAGGTCCAATACCCCGCCGCTTCTCCCGGCGACACCCGCCCCGCCGGAAAATCCGTCCTCGCCCACTCGCGTCCAAATCCCCCCGCCCTCAACCCCGCCGACAGCCGGAAGGTCCCGTCGCGATATTCATCCAACACCATCATCCGCCAATACGGCGACGCGGGAATCAACCCCGGATCCGACACGTCCACGCTCAACGCGACGCTGTTGTCCTGCGTAATCTCCGTCACGTCGCCGAACCGAATCGAGTCGCTGAAGCCCGTCCGCGCCTTCTTCGACATGAAGCGCTCCAGAAAAAATCCTCCTTCCAACTGAAACCTCGGAATCGCCAAAAACAGCAGCCCCGCCAACACCACCAGCGCTCCGAACAAACCGCTTCCCAGCCCCACCACGCGCCAGTCCGTCGCGCGCCTCACCCGCCCCAACAACCGTCCCCACTTCACGCCGGTCGCCCATCCCGGCACGCCGTCCTCCTTGCTCTCTGCTCCCCGCCCCCCGCTTCCTTCCGTCATCGTCACCACCAACAAGAACACCAGCGCACAGGCCACGAACGCCAGGATGTGCGCGACAAAGGTCACCGCCACCGACAACACGCCCGCCACCACGATCAGGAAAAGCCCCAGCACGACCAACTGCAGATCGTCGCGCTTTTTTCGATACATCGCGCTGCGATACAGCAACAGCAGCAAGTCCAGTCGCACGATCGCCGGCAGCAACTCGCCCGACCACCAAAGATCCGCCGCGAAAAACGCCGCCACCACCGGAAAAGCCAGCCGGTGCACCCAGCTCGGCACACGCCCAATCCAATCCGGTCTCGCCATCCCGATCAGCACCGCGCCCGCCGTGAGCGTCGACAGCGTCCACGCGTCCACATCGAGATAAAACACCGTCGCCACCGACAACAACGTCAGCACCCCGCCCAGCAGCCATCGCAACTGCTGCATTTCCTCCGTCGTTAGTTGCGCACGCGTCTTCATCGCTTCGTAGCCCGGACCACCCGCCCGTGCTTCAAGCCACCGCCATCCTCCTGCCCTCCACCAACGCCTCCACATTCCGCGCCCCTTCCGGCGCAAACGTCACCAAATTCCTTCTCGCTCCTCCCGTTCTTGCCACGTTCGCCCGCGCCCGCTTCACGTCACCCGGCCCCACGGGCGGCACCGCCGCCAATTGATCTAGAAACGTCTCCAGATCCCGCACGCGCCGCACCGGCCGCGGCGGCTCCGCATCCATCGCCACACTCGCCAGTTTCCCCGCGCGAAACAGATCCTCCGCCAGCGTCGCCGCGAACCCCAGCAGCAATTCAAACTGCTCCGCGCGCACCCAGCGTTCGTCCCGCGTATCCACCCAAATCGAATACTCCTGCGTATTCTCCGCCGCAAACTGCCGCACCAGCATCCGCCCGGTCCGCGCACTCGCTTTCCAATGAATCAACCGGTGCGAATCGCCCATCTCGTATCGCCGCAACGCCAGCAAATCGCTCCCGCCTCCGACCCGAGACACCCGCTCTCCCCCCGCCTGCTGTCGCGCCACCGGCACCGCCAGCCGCCGATACTCCACCGCCGCCGGCCACACCAGCGTCTCCGCACTCTCCGCCGCCGCAAAGCTCTTCTTCAAAAACCCAAACGGAAACAACGATCCCACGCTCTCCAGCTCCACCCGCAGCGGTCCGCGTCGTTGCGGTTTGAAAACCCACTCGATCCTCGCCTCCCCCGCCGGATCCAACCGTGTATCCAAAAAAACCTGCTCCCGCGCCTCCGCCGTTTCCATCTGCTCCAACGCCGCCTTCACGTCCGCACTCCGCGCCGAAAAAGTCGTCTCCGCTCTTCCCGGTCCGCCAAACGCCACCGCCCGCGCCGCCAGGTCGAACCACAACCCATACGTCGGCAACACCCGCTTGCCGCTCTTCAACTGCAACGCCACCACCGCCTCCTGCCCAACCCGCAGCGGCGCCGCCACGTTCAACGTCCAGCGCACCCGCCGGAAATTCAGCCACGACAACACCCCGCTCAACACCAGACACCCGAGCAGCAGCGCCAGCGTGATAAACAAAATATTATTCCCCGCATTATACGCCGCCAGCCCCACCCCGAACGAGAGCGCGATCAACAACACCCCCGACACCGTCGGCGCAATCCGCTGCGTCCGCCGCGGATAAATCAAAGACCACAGCAGCGCGCTCCAAAACCGCGGCGCCTCCCCGCGGCGCAACGCGTCGCCCGTTCGATTCATCTGTCCGGCAGCGCTCATGCGCGCTGAAGCTCCAAGCTCCCAAGCTCCAAAAAAATACCTCTATTCAACGAGTGCACCACGACGACAGTTTCGGAATTGGTAACTTGGAAGTTCTCTGGATCTTGGATCTTGGATCTTGGATCTTGGATCTTGGTCCTTGGAGCTTTCGGCGCGCCACCGCTCAAACCGGCGCCGGAATCACCGACAAAATCCTCCGCAGCGCCGCGCCCACCGTTCTCCGCTCCTCCAGCGCATCGCTCGTTTGCCTCGCCAGCCCCAGCCGATGCGCCAGCACCGGCGTCACTAACTCGCTCACATCTTCCGGCAGCACGAAATCGCGCCCGTTCAACAGCGCCCGCGCCTGCGCCGCCGTGCGCAGCGCCAATCCTCCGCGCACGCTCACGCCCGCCCGAAATTCCGTATCCGTCCGCGTCGCCGTCACGATCTTCAACACATAATCGAGCACACTGTCCTCCACGAACACCCGCGCCGCCGTCGCCTGAATTTTCAGCAACGCCTCCCGCGTCAGCGCCGGTTCGAGCGCAATCGCATCGTAGCTCGTGTGCGCCGTCCGCAAGATCTCCATCTCGTCTCCAGGTTGTGGATACCCCATCTGCAGCCGCATCAGAAAACGGTCCATCTGACTCTCCGGCAGCGGAAAGGTCCCTTCGTAATCCACCGGATTCTGCGTCGCAAACACCATGAAGGGCGCCCCCACCGCATGCGGTTCTCCGTCCACCGTCACGCGTCCCCGGTCCATCACTTCCAACAACGCCGACTGCGTCTTCGGCGTCGCGCGATTGATCTCGTCCGCCAGCACGATGTTCGCAAACACCGGCCCTTGCTTGAAGACGAACGTCTTCACCGTCTCGTCGTAAATCGCCACGCCCGTCACATCGCTCGGCAGTAAATCGCTCGTGAACTGAATCCGCGAAAACTCGCCGTCCAACGACCTCGCCAGCGTATAAGCAAGCGTCGTTTTTCCCACGCCCGGCAAATCCTCGATCAACACATGCCCGCCCGCGACCAGGCACACGAGGACCTGATCGATCACGTCGTCCTTGCCCTTGATCGTCCGCCGCATGCTCGCGCGCAACGCATCCAGCTGCCGCCGCGCCGCCGCCACTTCATTCGCCGCGAGAGTTTCGCTCATAAGAAAAACCTGCCGCTCCCCCGTAGCGCGGTCAACCTGACCGCGCTCCACCTCCACAATGTAGAGCGGGGGTCTCCCGACCCCGCCGCCTCACTGGTCCTGCACGACTTTGATCACCGCCGCATAATCCAGATCGCCCAGCCCGCGCGCCTCCGCCGTCTTCAACGTCTCCCGCAACGCATCGAGCATCGGAAAGTCCGCGCACCCCGCCGTCGCCGCCGCCAGCCGCAGATCCTTGTGCAGGTGCTTGATCGAAAACTGCGGCGCGAAATCGTCCGCGCGCAGTTTCGGTTCCTTCAATTTCGTCAAACCCGAGTAGCTGATGTTCTGCCCCAGCGCATCGAAAAACACGTCGTCGCTGATCCCCGCGCGCCGCGACATCGTCAGCGCCTCCGCCAGCCCTTGCATCTGCGCCGCAATGTTCAAATTCATCGCCAGCTTGAACGCGCAGGCCTGCTCGTTCGTCCCGATCACAATCCGTTTCGTCGAGATCAACGCCAGCAGCGGCTCCAGCTCCGCGATCAAGTCGCGCTCCCCGCCCAAATAAAACACCGTCAGCTTCTGCTCCGCCGCCGGCTTGCTGCCCGTAAACGGCGCCGCAAGAAACCGCGCCCCGCGCTCCACCACCTGCTTTTCAAACTTCGCGCTGCTCGCCGCATCGATCGTGCTCGACTGCACCACCACTTTCCCCGGCCCAAGTTTCGGCAAAATCTTCGTCAACACCGACTCCACCGCCGTCGGGTCCGCCACCACGACTTGAATCACATCCGCCGCTTCCGCGACTTCCTCCGGCGTCCCTTTCCAACCCGGCGCCTCCGGCTTCGCCGTGCGATTCCACGTCCCCGCCAGTTTTCCCGCCGCCGCATAATTCTTCGCCCACACTTCGCCGATGATGCCGAGACCGATGATTCCCACGGAGTTCATGACGCCACGAAACACACCGCTCCCGCGAAAACAACCTCTCCTTGCGTCACGCGTCCGCGGCCGCCAGCGGCCGCCCGCCGTTTCCTACAACACCGGCGTCAACCCCGGGCCCACCGCCTTGTAGATCCGCGTCAAAATCTCCTTCGTCGTAAACACCCCGTCCGTCCCGGGAAACGCCCCCGCTTCCTCGTATCGTTCGTAAAACCGCGGATCCTCCATCCCCACCGGCTCCTCCCCCGCCCGCAGCTCGAAACTGCTCGTATTCTGAATCGGCCACACATCCAGCGGACTCAACGACAACACCCCGCCCACCAGCCCGTTCACCGTCTCCATCTTCAACGGCAGCCTCCGCCGCGCGATCGCCCAGCTGTTCTCAGGTCGCATGTCCCGCTCGATCTCCGCCTCCAACTCCCGCGCGAACCCCTCGTCCTCCACCAGCAGCCCCACCTCCGTATTCAAATTCTCGGAACGCGGATCGAGATTATACGACCCGACGAACGCCACCCGACCGTCGATCGTCATCGACTTCGCATGCACGCATAAAAACGGCATCCGCTGCTGACGCCCTTCCGCGACCAACGGCCGCGCCCGCTCCGCCATCTCGGCATGACGCGGAAACAGGTCCGCCATCGCCGCCGGCTCCGGCTTGAATTCGAACACCCGCATCCCGAGCTGCCGCACATAGCGATTCCGCAAACGATAATTCGCGGAATACGCCATGATGTTGTCCGTCGCCGCGAAACTGTTCGTCGAAACCTCGATCCGCAGTCCCGGCCGCTCGCGCTGCACGTCGCGAAACAACTCGCGCGCCCGATTGCTCAACACCAGATACGGCGTCTGGATCACGATCCGCTCCCGCGCATCCTTGATCGTCTCCGTCAACTGCCGCGTGATCCGCGCCGCTTTCCCCCGATACCAACCGCGCTTCTTCCCCGGTTCGTCCGCCCAAAACACCGCCCGCTGCACCGGCTTCAGCTTCTTTCCCAACCGGCTTCCCGCCTCCTCGGCGTCCGCGTCCAACGCTCCGAAATGCCCGCCGAAATCCCACTCCGCCTTCGTCTCGAACCGCCGATACGCCCCGCGCGCGATCGCCGCCGCCACATCGCTCAATTCGCGGCTCGGCACCACGTGCTTGAAATTCCAATACGCCTCGAACGACTCCGCCGCCGTCCGCGCCGCCGGCCCCGCCACCGCCACGTCGCGATCGCGAAAGTTCAACTCCGTCGCATGGTCGAAATAGCCGTTCTCGATATTGCGCCCGCCCGTGATCAGCACCACCCCGTCGAACAACATCACTTTGTTGTGCATCCGCTGATTCATCCCGCGAAACGACCGCGCCCCCGCCGCGATCGTGTGCGCCAGCGTCGGCTTGATGCGCCGCATCGTCGGACGGTAATGCCGGATCTCCAAATTGGGATGCACCGTCGCCAGAAACGCCGCCGTCTCCGGATCCTGATCCGAAAACAAATGATCCGCGATGACCCGCACTTTCACTCCGCGGCGCGCCGCTTCGATCAATTCCCACATCACCAGCCGCCCACATTCGTCATCGGCCCAGATAAACGTCTGCACGTCCACCGACACCTTCGCCGCCCGAATCAGATGCACCCGCAACAACAACGCATCATACCCGCCACTCACCATCGCGACTCGATTCTCCTCCTCGCCTCGCAACGCCCCCTCCCACACCGACTCCGCCCTCAGTCCCGCAACCATCAAACCCACCAGAATCCAACCGCAGATGAACACAGATAAACGCCGATTCAATCCCCCGCCCCGCCACTCCGATCCGTGTCCATCCGTGTCCATCCGTGGTTAAGCCTCCTCCTTATTCGTGCCCCTTCGTGTCCATTCGTGGTTAAACACATCTCACCCCTCACCCCAAAATCTTCAGCATCCGCGCGAACAGCCGGTTCACCTTCGCCTGATTGTCTTTCACGAGCTCCTTGAACTTCGCGAAATCGATCTCCGTTCCTTCCAGCCCGTTCGCATAATTATCGATCAACGCGAGCGAGTTATACCTCAGCCCGATCTCCGTGCACAAATCCGCCTCGTGCGCCGCCGTCATCCCGACCACGTCACCCCAATCCTTCACAATCCGAATCTCCGCCTTCGTCTCGAACCGCGGCCCGCGAAACTGCACATACACTTTGCCCGGCTGAATCGTGAACTCCGGCGCGAGTTTCTCGATCAGCATCGGAATCAGATTATTCGCGATCCCCGGCGCCCCGCCTTTCAGCTCCTGGTCGAAAAACGTCATCGGCCCCTGCTGAATGCACACATAATCGCTGCACGACACAAAGGTCCCCGGCGGCAACTCCTTCTTCAACGATCCCACCGAATTCAGCGACACGATGTCCTGATAGCCCAAATCCGCCAAAGCCCGGATATTCGCCCGATAATTGATCGAATGCGGCGGCAGCGGAAACGCATAACCATGCCGGTTGATCAGCGCGAAGTCGCCTTTCGTCTTATACGTCACATCGCCATACGGCGTCGCAACCGTCCTCACATCCCACGCCGAAAACAACGTGGAGTTCACAATGCTCGTCCCGCTGATGAACGCGACCTTCATGCCCGCTTACTCCAGCGCCCACGCAATTCCCCGACAACGCAAATCCCTCCCCCTCACAAACTCGAAATCCGGAACTCCGAACCCCGAACCCGAAACCCAGAACTCCGAACCCGGAACCCGAAACTCGGAACTCGGAACTCGGAACTCGGAACCCAGCCGCCCTACACCCAAGAAATCCCATCCAACTTCGCCGCCAGCTCCACATCCTTCCGCGTCACCTTCCCTCCCGCATCGTGCGTGTTCAGCCGCACCTCCACTTTGTTATAAACATTCGTCCACTCCGGATGATGATTCATCGCTTCCGCCTCGAATCCCGCCCGCACCATGAAGCTCAGCGCCTCGCGAAAACTCCCAAACTTGAACGTCTTCGCCAGCGCGTCGCGCTCATGCTTCCACCCGTTCAACGTCCCCAACTCCCGCTGAATCTCGTCCTCCGAAAGTGCCGCATTCATGCGCCCACGCTCGCCCGACCTTACACCTTGTCAAACCCGCCACCCGCTCCCTAACTCGCCCCCCGAAAGCCGCCCACGCATGCCATCTTCCGCCTCCGACCGTCCCGATCCCGCCATCCCGCATCACGTGGCCATCATCATGGACGGCAACGGCCGCTGGGCCAAACAACGCGGCCTCCCGCGCATCGAAGGACACCGCCGCGGCGTCGAAACCGTCCGCACCGCCACCTTCGCCGCCCGCGACCTCGGCGTGAAAATGCTCACGCTCTACGCTTTCTCCGTCGAAAACTGGAAACGCCCCCAGGACGAGGTCGGCGCTCTCATGGGACTTCTCGAGTTTTACCTCAAAAAAGAACTCGAAACGTTCGTTCGCGATCGCGTCCGCTTTCGCACCATCGGCCGCACCCACGATCTCCCCGCCGGCGTCCAAAAACTCCTCCGCACCACGACCGAGGAAACCAAACACTTCACCGACTACACCCTCGTCCTCGCCCTCAACTACGGCGCGCGCACCGAGATCGTCGACGCCGCCCGCGCCTACGCCGCCGCCGTCGCCGCCGGCACCGAAAAACTCAACGACAGCTCCTGGGAAACCTTCAATCGCTACCTCTACACCGCCGACTTTCCCGATCCCGATCTCATCATCCGCACCTCCGGCGAGAAACGCATCAGCAACTTCCTCCTGATGCAGGGCGCCTACGCCGAATACGTTTTCACCCCCGTCCTCTGGCCCGATTTCACCAAGGACGATCTCGCCGCCGCCCTCGCCGACTACGCCCGCCGCGAACGCCGCTTCGGCAAAACCAGCGAACAGGTCGCCGCCATCACCAAATAGGTGGAGCCCGACGTCCCGTCGGGCTTTTTGATTTGGTCTCGCTCGATCACGAACTCCCGCCGCCGCGCCGGTCTATGCTCCCCACCTCATGCCCAAACGCATCCTGAGCACCATTCTCCTCTGGGCCATCGTCGTCGGCTCCCTCGTCTTCGCGCGAACCCACGGTGGCGTCGCACTCATCACGCTCATCTCCGTCCTCACGCTCCGCGAGTTCTTCAAACTCATGCGCGGCGCCGGCCTCCAATCCTTCGACAAACTCGGCATGACCTTCGGCGGCCTCATCACCGTCGCACCTTACCTCGAAACCCTCCCGCTTTTTCGCGACTTCCCGCTCACGATCACCGCTTCCCACGTCATGGCGATCGCCGTCGTGATCTTCTCGATCCGTATCCTCGGCGAACGCGAACCCCACCATCGCGTCGAAGCCCTCGCCGCCACGCTCTTCGGCCTCGTTTACGTCGCGTTCATGCTGCACTACCTCGTGCGCATCGTCACCCCGCTTCCCGGCGACACCATCGGCGCCACCGGCCGCCTCCTCCTCTTCGTCTGGCTCGTCGCCGTATCCAAATTTTGCGACGTCGGCGCCCTCCTCACCGGCCTCGCCTTCGGCAAACACAAGATGTCACCCGTCATCAGCCCGAAGAAAACCTGGGAAGGCGCCATCGGCGGCGTCCTCGTCTCCATGGGCATCGGCGCCCTCGTCGCCTGGCTCGCCCGCGATCATTTCCCTACGCACATGACGCCTTTCGTCGCCGCGCTCATCGCCGCCCCGATCGCCGTCGTCGCCATCGTTTCCGATCTCATCGAATCCGTCATCAAACGCCGCGCCGCCATCAAGGACTCCGGCGGCATCATCCCCGGCATCGGCGGCATGTTCGACGTCAGCGACAGCCTCATCCTCACCGCCCCGATCGGTTTCTTCCTCTTCGGCCTCACCTAATGGGCATTACGCCGCGACTGGCGCCACGCCCGAAATCGTGCTCGTAATCGTCATCGTGCTCGTGCTCCGCTGAGTGGTTTCATTCAATCGCGATCACGATCAAGAGCACGACTACGAGCACGATGGGACCCACTTCAACCGCCGCCCCCAAACGCCTCGTCCTCCTCGGCGCCACCGGCTCCATCGGCGAAAACACCCTCCGCGTCGTCGCCGCCCACCGCGACAAACTTCAACTCGTCGGCATCGCCGCCCGCCAGAATCACGAGCGGCTCGCGCAAATCGCCCGCGATTTCCAAGTCCCCCACGTCGCCCTCTTCGACGACCACGCCTACGCCGCCGCCAAATCCGCCGCGTCCTCCGGCACATTCCCACCCAACACTAAACTCCACGGCGGCCTCCCCGGTCTCGTCGAGCTCGCGACGCTCCCCGAAGCCGACATCGTCCTCGTCGCCGTCGTCGGCACCACCGGCCTCGAACCCGCCCTCGCCGCCATCGCCGCCGGCAAAGACCTCGCGCTCGCCTCCAAGGAAATTCTCGTCCTCGCCGGCCAGTTCGTCATGGCCGCCGCCCGCCAGCACCACGTCAAACTCCTGCCCGTCGATTCCGAGCACAACGCCGTCTTCCAGTGCCTCGAGGGCCACCCGCAAGCCGGCGTTCGCCGCATCGTCCTCACCGCTTCCGGCGGCGCCTTCCGCGACTGGCCCCAAGAACGCCTCGCCCACGTCACGCCCGCCGACGCCCTCAAACACCCGAACTGGGCCATGGGCCCAAAAATCACCGTCGACTCCGCCACGCTCGCCAACAAGGGCCTCGAACTCATCGAAGCCCAGTGGCTGTTCAATCTCCGCGCCGATCAGTGCACCGCGGTCATTCACCCGCAAAGCATCGTCCATTGCCTCGTCGAATTCACCGACGGCGCCCTGCTCGCACAACTCTGCCCGCCATCGATGACGTTCCCCATCCAACACGCGCTGCTCCACCCGCACCGCGCGCCGGGCGTGGAATCCACCCTCGATTTCACCAAACTCCTCGGACTCGAGTTCCGCCCCGTCGACGAATTCCGCTTCCCCTGCCTCCGCCTCGCCCGCCAAACCATGTCCGCCGGCGGCGTCGCCCCGGCCGTCTTCAACGCCGCCAACGAGATCGCCGTCGCCGCCTTCCTCGCTTCGCAGATCCCGTTCCTTGCGATTCCTCGGGTCATCGAACACACTCTCAACCAGATCGATAACTTCACACCCGACACGCTTCCCGCCGTCCTCGATGCCGACGCCTCCGCGCGTCGCGTCGCGACCGCCGCGCTGAAGCACCTTTCCTGACAATGTCCGAACTCCTCACGTCGCTCGCGTCCAACGCCTGGGCTTTCTTCCTCGTCGTCCTTTTCTTCGGCGGCTCCATCTTCGTCCACGAGCTCGGCCACTTCCTCGCCGCCCGCCGCCGCGGCGTTCACGTCGAGCGTTTCTCCATCGGCTTCGGCCCCGCCATTTTCTCCTGGCACGGCAAGGACGGCGTCGAATACCGCCTCGCCTGGATCCCGTTCGGCGGCTACGTGCTCCTCCCCCAGCTCGCCGACCTCGGCGCCATCGAGGGCGAAAGCAAAACCGACGTCTCGAAACTTCCGCCGATCAGTTACAGCACCCGCATGCTGGTCTTCGTCGCCGGCGCCGCGTTCAACATCTTCTTCGCCCTCCTGCTCGCGACGATCGTCTGGTTCGTCGGACAACCCACGTTCTCCGCCCTCGCCACCACCAAGATCGGCACCGTCTCGCCCACCGTCACCCTCGCCGACGGCAAAACCGTCCCCAATCCCGCCGCCGAAGCCGGTCTCCAGGCCGGCGACGTCGTCCAATCCATCGATGGCGACGCCGTTAAAAACTTCGAAGACATCATCAACGCCGTCCTCCTCGGCACCCGGCGCACCGATGACGGCCGCCGCGTCTCCGAATTCGTGATACAACGCGACGGCCGCGAGCAAACCGCTACCGTTTATCCGCTCCTTCTCGGCGACGACCAAATCCGCGTCGCCGGCGTCGAACCCGCCGACGATCTCACCGCCGACGAAGTCCTCCCCGGCTCCCCCGCCGAAGCCGCCGGCGTCCTTCCCGGCGACCGGATCGTCGCCATGGACGGACAACCCGTCTTCCAACGCATCGCCGTCAGCGAATATCTCTCCCAAAACTCGAATCGTCCCACCGAGTTCCTTTTCCAACGCGGTAACGACCAGGTCACGATCCGCATCCAACCACGCGCCGAAACCGACGAACGCACCGGCAAACCCGTCGCCCGCATCGGCCTCCGCTATCGCGAGCCCATCATCGTCGTCCACCCCACGCCGTGGTCCCAAATCGGCGCCAATGTCCGCATGACGTTCCGCACCCTCGGCGCACTCATCAGCCCCACCTCCGACGTCGGCCTCTCCAAGCTCAGCGGCCCCATCGGCATCGGTCGCGTTCTCCACCAGCAGGCCCAATGGGATATCCGCCGCGTCCTCTGGTTCACGATCCTGGTCAACGTCAACCTCGCCATCTTCAACCTCCTGCCGATTCCCGTCCTCGACGGCGGTCAGATGCTTTTCGCCACCATCAATCGCCTTCGTCGCCGCGCGCTCCCGCCCAACATCATCATGGCCACGCAAAGCGCCTTCTTCGTCATTCTCTTCTCGCTCATCATCTACGTGAGCTTCTTCGACGTCCGCCGCTGGGCCCGCGACATCGAAGCCGACCGCACCGAACAAAAATAATGTAGGGCAGGGTCCCTCGCCCCGACGCCTCCACCCGCCGTAGCGCGGTCAACCTGACCGCGCTCCCCGCCCCACGCTTGCCCCCCAAGCCGCACCCCCTACCGTGCGGCTCTTTCATTCTCAGGTCTCAGGTCTCAGGTTTCAGGTTTCAGCCTTTCAGCTTTTCAGCCTTTCAGCGTTTCACGTCCGCCATGTCCTACTGCGCCTCCCGTTTCCACACCGTCCGCCGCCACACCCTCGAAGTGAAGGTCGGCTCCGTCGGCGTCGGCGGCGAAAATCCCCTTCGCCTCCAATCCATGACGACGAGCGATACCCAGGACATCGCCACCACCGTCAAACAATCCATCGCCCTCGCCGAGGTCGGTTGCGAAATCGTCCGCATCACCGCCCCCAACGTCGCCGCCGCCCAGGCCCTCCGCGAAATCCGCGCCCAGTTCACCGCCGCCGGCTTCGGCCACATCCCGCTCGTCGCCGACATCCACTTCCTCCCGTCCGCCGCGATGGAGGCCGTCGAACACGTCGAAAAGGTTCGCGTCAACCCGGGCAACTACGCCGACAAAAAGAAATTCGCCGTTCGCGAGTATTCAGATTCTGACTACGACCGCGAACTCCAGCGCCTCCACGACGCCTTCTCTCCGCTCGTCCTCCGCGCCAAGGAGCTCGGCCGCGCCCTCCGCATCGGCACCAACCACGGCTCGCTCAGCGACCGCATCATGAACCGCTACGGCGACACGCCGCTCGGCATGGTCGAGAGCGCACTCGAATTCCTCCGCATCGCCGAATCGCACGCCTTCAAACAAATCATCCTTTCGATGAAGGCCTCGAATCCGAAGGTGATGATCCAGGCCTACCGCCTCCTCGTGGAACGCATGCAGCAGGAAAACATGCACTACCCGCTGCACCTCGGCGTCACCGAAGCCGGCGACGGCGAAGACGGCCGCATCAAATCCGCCATCGGCATCGGCTCACTCCTCCTCGACGGCCTCGGCGACACCATCCGCGTCTCCCTCACCGAAGACAGCGTCTACGAAATCCCCGTCGCCCGCGCCCTCGCCGACAAAGCGATGTCCCTGTGGAAAACTCCAAACCCCAAACTCCAAACTCCAAACTCGTTCGAGTTCGACTCCGTCGATCCCTTCCACTTCACCCGCCGCGAAACCACTCCCGTCACGCTCGCCCCCTCCGTCCGCACCGGCCCCGAGCACCCCCCGCGCGTCATCGCCCGCCTCCCTTCCGTCGCCGCCCTCTCAAATCTCAACTCTCAACTCTCAAATCCCCTCCCCGACACTCCCACCGAGGGCCTCCTCGTCCCCGTCACAACGCTCCCCGACCTCGCCGAACTCGTCGACCTCCTGAACGAGCTCCCCGCCGGCATCTCTTTCATCGCCGTCGAAGCCGATCCTTCGATCGCAACGGACCTCCTCAGTCCGCTCCTCCTCATGAGCCAAATCCCGCTCATGCTCGTCCGCCGCTTCACCGCCGGCGAAGACGAATCCCTCCGCACGCTCGCCACCTGGACCCGCGACTACAACCACACCCTCGCGATCGCCACCACCCCCGAAGACCTCACCGCCCTCGCGCCCGCCCTCCGCTCCCTCGGCGACGCCAACCTCGTCCTCACGCTCAATTCCGACCCCGCGCTCAACGCTCAACCCTCAACGCTCAACTCCCCCGCCCACTCCGTGGGCCGCTACCGCTCCCTCGCCGAATCCCTCCGCACCGTCGGCTCGCGCGCTCCCCTCTGGATTCGCAACACCCCCGCCACCGCGATCCGCGGCGACAACACCTTCCTCTCGAAACTTCTCGAAGCGAGCATCCTCACCGGCTCACTCCTCTGCGATGGTCTCGGCGATCTCGTCTCCATCGAAACCGAAACCGACCCCGTCCGCGCCACCAAGCTCGCCTACAACGTCCTCCAAGGCGCCGGCGCCCGCATCTCGAAAACCGAATTCGTCGCCTGCCCGTCCTGCGGCCGCACGCTTTTCGATCTTCAATCGACCACGCAACGCATCCGCGCCCAAACCGGCCACCTCAAGGGCGTGAAGCTCGCCATCATGGGCTGCATCGTAAACGGCCCCGGCGAAATGGCCGACGCCGATTTCGGCTACGTCGGCGGCGCCCCCGGCAAGATCAACCTCTACGTCGGCAAACAGTGCGTCCAATACAACATCCCCCAAGCCGAAGCTGACGCCCGCCTCATCGCCCTCATCAAAGAACACGGCAAATGGGTCGACCCCGCCCCCCCCCCCCCCCCCACCGACCCCCCCCCCCCGCGGCG
>JAFAAS010000194.1 GCA_023426435.1 Verrucomicrobiota bacterium
GCATGAGCACGAGCGGGAGCGCGGGCACGATCACGATCATGAGCACGAGCAGGGGCGGGAGGGGGCTACTCGAGGGTGCGGGGGATGCCGGTGATGGCTTCGACGATGCGGACCCAGATGGCGTTGGTGGGCCAGAGCATGTTGAGCCAGACGACGATGCAGTTGATGTAGGCGAGGAAGACGGCGGCGCTGGCCATGTCCTTGATGCGCTTGGCGAGCGGGTGGCGTTCGGGGCGCAGGTAGTCGATGATCCACTCGATGGCGGAGTTCAGGAGCTCGACGATCAGGATCAGGATGAGCGAGGAAATCATCAACGCGCTCGAGACGGCGTTGACGGGAAGGATGATCGCGAACGGGACGAGGAGCAGGGCGAAGATGAGATCTTCGCGGAAGGAAGGCTCGTGTTTCAGCGCGGCGAGGAAGCCGTCGACGGAGTAGCGGATCGACGAGAAGAAATTGCGCACGCTGCGGCGCTTCAACTCGGGCGTCGTGGGTTCGCGGGTCTCTCCCGTCGTGGACATCGCGGCGATGTTAAGAAGAGACGGCGCGGGCGAAAGGCGGAAGTTGCGGCGAGATGGCGAAGGGGAGCCGAGCGGAAGGGCGTGGCGAAACTTGACGTTGGGAGGCGGGCGCGGTGCGATGCGCGCATGAAGAAGCCGCCCCTGCTTCGCGCGTTTTTGATGCTGGCGTTGTTGATGTGGATGAATGCGGCGCAAGCGTCGGATCAGACGGGTGCGAGCATCGTCGATTTGGGCGAGAACACTTACTCGAGCACGTATGTGGCGACGACGACGTTCAATCGCGACGTGGACAAGCTGGTGGAAGAGGCGAGACGCGCGGCGGTGGAGTTTTGCGCGGCGAAGGGGCGGGAGATGAAGGTGGTTTCGATCACGGTGGAGAAGCCGTGGATGGCGATGGGAATCCCGAAAGCGGAGGTGGTGTTCAAGGCGCTCGAAGCAGGCGATCCGGCTTTGCGCGAACCGGAGCCTGCGCCGGTGGTGCGCAAAGGGGTGAAAGGGAAGAAGGAGCCGGAGCGCGGTGTCGCGGCGGTGGCGGCTTCGAACGACGATCTTTATCGCGCGCTATTGAATTTGGACGATCTGCGGAAGAAGGGGATTCTCACGGAAGAGGAGTTTCAGGCGGAGAAGAAGAAGGTGTTGGCGCGATCGAAGTAGGGGCGGGAGCGAAGGCGCAGGGCGTGAGCATGGAAGGGTCGCGGCGTGAAGCCGCTCCTACAAGGGGAGTGTCAGCAAGCTGGCGGCCTGCGATTATCCGACCCAGCGGCGGGCGTTATAGAACAGCTGCATCCACGGGCTGTCTTCGTCCCAATCGGCGGGGTGCCAGCTCATCGCGACGGTGCGGTGGACGCGCTCGGGGTGAGGCATCATGATGAGCACGCGGCCGGTGGAGGACGTGAGGGCGGTGATGCCGAAAGGAGAGCCGTTGGGATTGAGCGGATATTGCTCGGTGGGCTGGTGATGATTGTCGACGTAGCGGGCGGAAACGAAGCCCGACGTGTTGCAACGCGCGGCGTGTTCGGGCGTGGGGAATTCGGCGTAGCCCTCGCCGTGCGCGGTGACGACGGGGATGACGGAACCCTCCATGCCGGCGAAGAAGAGCGACGGACTCTTTTCGATTTTGAGGGAGACGAAACGGGCTTCGTAGCGTTCGGATTTGTTTTGGACGAAGTGCGGCCAGTGTTCGGTGCCGGGGATGATCTCGTGGAGGTTGGACATCATCTGGCAGCCGTTGCAGATGCCGAGGGCGAAGGTGTCTTCGCGGGCGAAGAAGGCGGCGAATTCGGCGCGGGCGCGCTCGTTGAAGAGGATGCTTTTCGCCCAGCCCTCGCCGGCGCCGAGGACGTCGCCGTAGGAGAAACCGCCGCAGGCGGCGAGACCGCGGAAATCGCGGAGCGAGACGCGGCCCTCGAGGATGTCGGACATGTGGACATCGACGGCGCGGAAACCGGCGCGCGTGAAAGCGTGGGCCATTTCGATTTGGCCGTTGACGCCTTGTTCGCGGAGGATGGCGACGGCGGGAGTGTAAGACGGCTCGGCGGGGATGCCTCGCCCTACCTGGAAGGTGAGGTGGGGGCGGATGCCGGGGTTTCTGGGGTCGAGCTTGAGTTGGTATTCGGATTCGGCGGCGGCGGGGTTGTCGCGGAGCGAGGCGATGCGGCGGGTGACGTCGGACCAGATCGCGCGGAGAGCGAAGAGGTTTTCCTCGTAGATCAACGTATCCGATTGGCGGATGCGGATCGTGTGGTCGGCGTTGAGGGTGCCGATGTCGTGGGTGCAGGTGTCGAGACCGTGCGCGCGCAGGACGGAGAAGACATGATCGCGGTCGGCGGTGCGGATTTGGAGGACGGCGCCGAGTTCTTCGTTGAAGAGCTGAGCGAAGGCGGACGAGTCGGATTTGAGATCTGAAATTTGAGAATTGGGCGGCAGCGTGAGGTCGACCCCGGTGTGGCCGGCGAAGGCCATTTCGACGATGGTGGCGAGGAGGCCGCCGTCGGAGCGGTCGTGATACGCGAGGAGTTTTTGTTCGCGGCCGAGCTGCTGGATGGCGTTCCAGAAATTTTTCAGGTCGGTCGCGCTGTCGACGTCGGGGGGCTCGGCGCCGGTTTGCGAGAGGGTTTGGGCGAGGATGGAGCCGCCGAGACGGTTCTGGCCGCGGCCGAGGTCGATGAGGAGGAGTTGAGAGTTGAGCGTTGAGAGTTGAGAGTGGGTTTGCAGTTGCGGGGTGAGGGAGAGGCGGATGTCGGTGACGGGGGCGAAGGCGGAGACGATGAGCGAGACGGGGGCGGTCATGCGTTTCTGGATACCGGAGTCGGTCCAGACGGTGCTCATGCTCATCGAGTCCTTGCCGACGGGGATCGTGATGCCGAGGGCGGGGCAGAGTTCCATGCCGACGGCTTGGACGGCGGCGTAGAGATCGGCGCCTTCGCCGGGGATGGCGGGTGCGGCCATCCAGTTGGCGGAAAGGTTTACTTTGCCGAGATCGCCGATCTGGGCGGCGGCGAGATTGGTGAGGGCTTCGCCGACGGCGAGGCGGGCGGAGGCGGCGGCGCTGTTGACGGCGACGGGCGTGCGTTCGCCCATCGCGAGGGCTTCGCCGGTGTAAACGTCAAAAGAAGTCGCGGTGACGCCGCAGTCGGCGACGGGGACCTGCCACGGTCCGACCATTTGATCGCGGCAGATGAGGCCGCCGACGGAGCGGTCGCCGATGGAGATGAGGAAGGTTTTGTCGGCGACGGTGGGATGAACCAAGACGCGACGCACGGCGTCGCGAAGATCCAAGTCTCCAAGCTCCAAGCGCTCCAACGGACGGCCAAGGGAACGATCCGTGCGGTGCATCCGCGGGGGTTTGCCGAGGAGGACTTCGAGGGGGAGGTCGATTGGCTTGTTGTTGAAATGCGGATCTTCGAGGACGAGGCGTTTTTCCTCGGTGGCTTCGCCGACGATGGCGAAGGGTGCGCGCTCGCGGCGGCAGAGTTCGGCGAATGTGTCGATGTGGTCGGCGGGGATTGCGAGGACGTAACGCTCCTGGGATTCGTTGCACCAGATCTCGAGCGGCGTCATGCCGGGTTCGTCGTTGGGAATTTTGCGGAGGTCGAATTTGCCGCCGCGGCCGCCGTCGTTGACGAGTTCGGGGAGGGCGTTGGAGAGACCGCCGGCGCCGACGTCGTGGATGAAGGCGATGGGATTTTCGGCGCCGAGCGCCCAGCAGCGGTCGATGACCTCCTGGCAGCGGCGTTCCATCTCGGCGTTGTCGCGTTGGACGGAGGCGAAATCGAGGTCCTCGCTGCCGGCGCCGCTGGCGACGGAGGAGGCGGCGCCGCCGCCGAGGCCGATGTTCATGGCGGGTCCGCCGAGGACGACGAGTTTGTCGCCGGGGTTGATGGCGCCCTTGCGGACGTGGTCGGCGCGGATGTTGCCGAGGCCGCCGGCCAGCATGATTGGCTTATGGTAGCCGCGCAGCTCGGCTGCGCGAGTTCCGGGTTCCGAGTTCGGGGTTCCGAGTTTGTGTTGTTCGGACGCGGTTTGGGAACTCGAAACTCCGAACTCGGAACTCGGAATCGAAGCCGAAGGGACTTCGGCTTCGTAGGTGCGGAAGTAGCCGTTGATGGCGGGGCGGCCGAATTCGTTGTTGAAGGCGGCGCCGCCGAGCGGGCCCTCGATCATGATGTCGAGGGCGGAGACGATGCGGTTGGGTTTGCCGTGATCTTTTTCCCACGGCTGGACCGCGCCGGGTAGTTTGAGATTGGATACGGTGAAGCCGACGAGGCCGGCTTTGGGTTTGGCGCCGCGGCCGGTGGCGCCTTCGTCGCGGATTTCGCCGCCGGAGCCGGTGGCGGCGCCGGGGAAGGGAGAGATCGCGGTCGGGTGATTGTGGGTTTCGACCTTGCAGAGGATGTGGATGTCTTCCTCGGAGGCGATGTAGTCGGCGGTTTTGGGATCGGCGAAGAAACGTTTGCCGCGGGAGCCGACGAGGACGGCGGCGTTGTCCTTGTAGGCGGAGAGGATGCCGTCGCTGTGGAGCTGATACGTGTTCTTGATCATCTGGAACAGCGAGCGGTCGCGTTTTTCGCCGTCGATGTCCCAGGTGGCGTTGAAGATTTTGTGGCGGCAGTGCTCGGAGTTGGCCTGCGCGAACATCATGAGCTCGATGTCGTTGGGGTCGCGGCCGAGGGTGGTGAAGGCTTTGACGAGGTAATCGATTTCGTCGTCGGCGAGCGCGAGGCCGAGGGTGGTGTTGGCGGAGACGAGGGCGGCGCGGCCTTGGGCGAGGACCGGCACGGAGCTCATTTCGCGCGGGGTGTCGTGGCTGAAGAGGACGGCGGCGCTATCGAGGTCGTTGAAGACCGACTGCGTCATGCGGTCGTAGAGCCGCGAGCTGAGAGCGGCGAGTTGAGCGCTGGAGAGGGCAGAATCGCCGGCATCGAGGGTGAATTCGGTGACGCGCTCGATGCGTTTGATTTTGGTGAGGCCGCAAATGTGGGCGATGTCGGTGGCCTTGGAGGACCACGGCGAAATGGTGCCGGGGCGCGGGGCGACGACCTGGGTGAGGCCGGCGAGATTTTGCGGGGTGCGGCGCGGGCCGTAGGTGAGGATTTTTTCGAGGACTGTGTGCTCGGCAGTGGTGAGCGGCTGGGTCGCGTCGACGAGATCGACGAGGTGAACGAAATCGGCGGAGACGGCGCGGACGGGGAGGCCGGCGGAGGCGAAGTCGGCGAGAAGTTTTTGGAGGCGGGAAGAGGAGAGGGCCGGCGAGCCGCGGAGCGTCAGCATGGTCGAGAGATTCAAGGCAGGAAAAACTCACAGGTGGGGCGGCGGGGCCAGTGAAAAAAGGACGGCGTGGCGGGCGCGGAGCGGCGGAAGGGGAGTGTCATACATTATATGACACTTTGAG
>JAFAAS010000124.1 GCA_023426435.1 Verrucomicrobiota bacterium
CGACGATCGGCCGCGGACGCACACGTGGATGTCGAACCAGCCTTCGGCTAGACTTCGCTGCGCTCAGAATGACAGCCATCATTTGGCATTCGAATTCCTAACGTTACTTGCGGGACAGGACACTAGCCGGCCATGGCGAAGTCGGCGGGAGGGGCGACGCGGGCGATTGTGGGCGGGGTCATTTGTGAAGGGCTCCAGGTGGCGCGGTCGGTTTTGTTCGTGACGGATGGTGGAGTGAAGAGCTCGGTGCCGATGTGTTCGCCGAGCTTCCGGTAGCTTTCCCACTGGGCTTCGTCGAAATACTGGTCGGTCGTCGGTTCCTGCGGGAAGAGCGGGTGCGTGCGGTGATACTGGATCACGTCGGCGGTTTCGTCGCCCATGAGGCTGGGCTTGATCAGGAGCAGCCAGGAGAAGTCGTCGGTGTCCGTATAATGGATACGCGCGAGCAAGGCGTGACGGCGCGAACAGCGCATGCGGCGGTGCGGTGCATTATCTTCGTTCCCGGAGGAATCGTCTTCGAGCGGAGTGAAGTCTTCGGGGACGCCGATGACGTCGAGCAGCGAAGGGTGCACGAGGTCTTCGAGCTTCGGCATGGGGAAGCGGACGCCGGGATCGTCGGTGGCGGCGTCGGAGGCGCGACGCGCGACCTGGATTTCCGCGCGGAAATCGGTGCGGGCCTTGCGCACGAGATTGGCGAAGTCGCCGAATTGATAGCCGGTGTCCTGGCCGGCATCGACGCAGATGATGAAAGGGACGCGGCGTCGAATGAGTTCGTAGCACGCGGTGTTTTCGAAATGGCCGCCGTCGGAGAGATACCAATGGCGGCGGGCGGGTCCGTGGAAACGGGCGAAGCATTCGTTCATCAGGCAGGTTTGCACGGGGAGGAAACGGCTGAGGAGCCGGCTGCCGATTTCGAGGAAGTTGGGCGTTGTGGTGATGCGGCCGTCGGGATCGATGCCGCTGTCCCACCAATAGCCGAGGCGAACGTTGGCGAGGCCGAGCAGGAAGCTCAGGCCGAAGGACGTGGTGGCGCCGGTGCCGGTGGTGAAGGCGGCGCCGGAGACGGCGACCCAGCGGCCCAGTGCGAGTGCTTCGACGTGTTGGACGGGGGATTTGTTGGAGTCTGGGAGGTTTTCGCAGAGGGCATGAAAGCGTTTGGTGCCGCAGTCCACGGGAGTGATGGCGCGGCGGTGCGAATCCCAGAGCGCCTGCAAACGCGGACGCGGCGCGTCGGTGCGCGCGGCGGTCCAGAGCGCGTGCGAGTCGTGTCCGACGGAAAGTCCGCAAGGGCCGACGGCCATGGCGAGGCCCTTGCGATCGCGGCGCTCGATCTGGGTTTTGCCGGAGACGGTTTCGTTGACGGTGACGTTGATGAAATGAAGCGGGCCGCCGCGCCGGTGCGGGGCGTAGTCGTCGAGCGTGATGTCGTCGCCCGGCAGGAGGTCGGTCATATCGAAATTCTTGTGACGGCGGCGGTGGGGATTGCTGGCGCCGAGGTAGGCGCGGGATAGCCGGGCGGTGTAGATCTGCTGCATCGAAGAGAGATTCACGAAGCCGAAGCCGCGGCTGAAAATCCAGGAAGCGGCGAAGGCGATGACGACGATGAGGAAGAGATTCCAGACGCCGGTCATCGGGTGGAATTTCTCGTCGTCGGAGGCGTTGAGCCATTCCCAGCCGAAGCCGCAGCTGATCACGGAAAGCGCGAATACGATCAGCAGCAGCCAGGTGGTTGCGAGCAGGAGAGCAACGGCGCCGAGAGGAACGGAGAAGCGGAATTTGCCGGGCAGACGTTCGAGATAGACGGCGATCTTCGAGCCGAAGCCGAAAAGAAGGGCGCCGCCGGACGTGAGCATCGCCCAGAGAGCGGGGAAGGAGAAATCGCGCGACCAGAGGAGGTAGGCAGATTGGCCCAGAGAATCGACGAGTGCGAAAAGGAAGAGAACGACCGTCGTGACCAGGCCGACCATGAAGCTGCGAGAGAGGAAGCCTTGGGAGCGACCGATGAATTCGTTGTCGGTCATGGCGCGAAACTGGGTTTGGAAAAGTCCGCGGAAGCGGCGCACGAGGGACATCAAAGGCGTGGCTTGCGTGAGCCAGTAAACGGTGCCGCTGGGCACCATGAGCAAGGCGAAGGAAATGGCAGGGAGGATGAACCACGGACTGGGCCAGAAATCGCCGATGCGGCGCTGCCAGAAAAAACGTTCGAGGGAAATCCATTCGGCGGCGGTGGGACTCCAGTTGGACAAGTCGGCGCGGAAGAGCGCGGCGAGACCGAGCATCAAAAAGCCGAACGTGAGAAGCACGACGTGCAACGTGGCCCAGTTGCGGAGCGCGACGGCGGCGGCCTGCCAGGTGTCGCCGGCGCCGTTGGGGGAGAGGAAGCGGCCGTTTTCGCGGAGCCAGTTGACGGACCACGAGTGGTTGTTGGCGAGTTCGGCTTCGACCTTGTCCGGGGTCGCATCGTCGCGTGAAAACGCCGCGCCCAGGAAAGCGCCGAAGTATCCGCCGCCGGATACGGACGAGAGGTAGTCGATGCGGCGAACGAGTTTTTGGCGGGCGAGCGCCTGGAAGATGCCGAGGCAGAAGGTGGCGCTGCGGATGCCGCCGCCGGAAAGAGCGACGCCGACGCGCGGGGCGTGGGGATCGATTTGGTTGACGGTGCGGCGCGTGGCGATCTCGGCCGATTCGGCGTTTTTGAGGTCGTTGGGATACTTGGCGTCGGCGGCGAAAATGATCGGCGTGTGCATGGTGGTAGGCGGAGCCGGAGCGCGCGATGAGCGGGGGACGAAGGAGCCTCGTGTCAGAGGGTTTTCAGGTATTCGAGCAGGGCATTTTTTTCATCGGGAGGGAGTGTGGTGCCGTAGGTGTGGCCCTGGTTGCCGTTGCCGCGCTCGGTGGTGTCGTGTTTCCAGCCGTGACGCGCGATGTCGAAGCCGCGGGTGACGAAGCCGACGTTAACGGGGTCATAGACATCGTATCCGCGGTGGAATGACGTCGGGCGTTCGTGGGCGGGGTTGAGGAGGTCGCGGAGCGTGGGGACGGAGCCGTTGTGAAGATACGGCGCGCGGAGCCAGAGGCCGTCGAGCGGCGGCGATTGATAGCCGACGATGCGCACCATGTTGGGGCGATCGATGCCCATTTCCTTCACGCGGCGATTGGCTTCGTCGGCGGCGGCCTGGGTCCAAGTGTCGAGTCGTTCGCGATCGGTGCCGATTTCGTCGGGATCGACGGGCTTGTTGGTGAACTGGCCGCCGATCTCGTGGCAGGACGCGCAATGTTGCACGTAGAGAGGGCGGCCGCGGTCGGCGAGGGCTTTGTCGATGGAAAATGGATACGCGGGCGGCGGGAGTTCGCTGAGGAAGTCGTCGAGCTCGGCCATGCGCTGGACGAACCAATCGCGGCGCTTGAGCGACCAGTTGAGTTCGTCGAGCGGAACGGTGGCGTCGGGTGCGGTGCCGAGGCCGAGGGCGGAGTCGATGAGGACGGAGCGGACGGCGGGGGTGTCGCAGGACCAGTTGAGGTAGAGGCCGTCGCCCTTGCGGATTTTCAGGTTCCAAACGGAAGGGAAGTCGGCCTGGCCGGTGGTGTTGTCGACGGCCATGCTCGTCATGAAATATTTCGTGAGATTCATGGGGTCGTCGCGACCGCGGCCCCAGTCGGGCCAGCCCGGGCGGTTCATCCACGCGAGTTGATCTTTCTGCCGGAGGAGCGCGCGGCGGGTGAGCGGGATGATGGCGAAGCGGTAGAGCTGGCGCTCGATGAAAGAAAGTTTCACCTCGCGATCGATCTCGGCGAGCAGCGTGGAGGCGTTGAAGCGCGGGTCTTCGCCGCAGGCGATGAGGAAGCGGAGCAGCGCCTGGATATCGGTGGTGTGGGAAGGCGCGGCGACGACGACCTGCGGCGTGTCGTCTTCGCTGCGGCGCCAGGTGCCGGTGTGGCAGATGGCGCAATTGTTGGCGACGCGAGGGAAGCCGATGACGCGTTTGGTGAAACCGGAAGGGAACTCGCGACCCTCTTCCCAAACGAGGCCGAAGGATTTGTAGCCGCCCGGGCCGGGGAGGTGTTCGGGAAACACGCGCGGGAGCACGAGCCAGACGTAGTAAGGAATGCCGCGTGTATTCTCTGCGCCGATACTGCCGTATTTGAAACGCTCGCTTTGGTCGGCCCATTGCGGCTCGGGTTCTTCGCGGAAGAAATAGCGCCAGCTGAACCACGCGACGAATACGCCCAACGCGAGCAGCACGGCGGCGGCGAGGAGGAGTTTTCGTTTCGTGCGGGGGGAGAGGGGCATGGCTTTTTTTAACCACGGATGGACACGGAGGGACACGGATCAGAGGGAGTTTGAGAAGTGTCCGCGTTCATCTGTGTTCACCCGTGGTTAAAATGTTTTCAGGTGTTCGATGAGGGCGTCTTTGTCGGCGGGGGAGAGGTCGGTGCCGTAGGCGGGGCCCTCGTGGCCGAAGTTGCCGTTGCCCGGGAGCGCGGTGTCGAAATGGAAGTAGCGGCGGGCCCCTTCGGCGGGGACGTTGCTGAGAAAGCCGACGTTCGATGGATCGTAAACGTCGTATCCACGATAGAAGGACGCGGGACGCTCGCGGGCGGGGTTGAGGAGATCGCGGAGCGTGGGGACGGAGCCGTTGTGAAGATAGGGTGCGCGGAGCCAGAGACCGTCGAGCGGCTGGTTGGCGTAGCCGTTGGTTTTGCGGAAGTGGCGGAAGCGTTCCTCGGGGTAGGCGGCGTAGAGGAGGTTTTGGTTGGCGGCGAGCTCGGGCGTGTAGGAGTCGAGGCGATGGCGGTCGGTGCGGATCTCGTCGATGGGTGTGACGCGGCCGACGAGTTCGCCGGTGAAGTCGCGGCCGCTGCGGCCGTGGCAGCCGGCGCAGAGTTGCGCGTAGATCGGAGCGCCGCGTTGGGCGAGAGTTTGATCTATCGGGTAAGGGTAGACGGGCGGTTGGGCGTCGTGGAGCCATGTTTCCATTTTCTTCATGGACGCGCGGTCGAGCGTGGGAGGAATCGCGCCGGTGCCGAAGGCGGCGCTGCGGTTGCGTTCCTCGACGGACGTGTTGTTGCCGTCCCAGTGGAGTGCCATGCCGTGACGCGGGCCTTGATTCCAGACGGAGGGAAGGTCGCAGTTTCCGACCCACTCGCGCTCGGGAAGTTTTTCCATCGGAAAGTTCAACAGGACCTTGGGCGGGTTGAACGTATCCACGCGGCCAGGACCGGCGTCGGGTTCGCGGTCCATGAATTTGAAGCGGTCGCGGAGGAAGAGCAGCCGGCGGCGGCCGAGGTCGATGGCGAGGTGGCGGAGGATTTGGCGGTTGATGAAATCGTCGCGAATGCCGAAGCGTTCCATTTCGGCCATGATGCGTTCGGGGGTGAACTTCTCGCTCGTGGCGGCGTTGAAGAGGAAGCGTTCGAAGGCTTGGAGATCGAGCGTGTTGGCGGGCATGCCGGTGATGATGCGCGGCGGGCTTTGGGGTGTGTCGCGCACCGTGCCGACGTGGCAGGACGCGCAATTGAGAAAAACTCGGTCGATGCCCTGGACATTGCGCTTGGAGACGCCGACGGGCAGATCGGCGTCGCTGGGGCGAGACGGATCGAACACGAAGCCGAGCGAAGCGAGGCCTTGGGATGGCTCCGGGAGGAATTCGGGGAACATCGCGGGCAGCACTTTCCAGAGTGCGTAGGGGATGCCGGCGTCGCGTTCGCCGCCGGTGGAGCCGTATTTGAAGTGGTCTTCGAGGCTGGCGAAGGTGACGGGCTCGTCGCGGTTGAGCCGAACGGCGAAGTAGATGGCGAGGACGAGGAGGATCGCGGCGGCGAAGGCGAAGAGGCGGCGGGCGGTTTTGCGGGCGGGCTCGTATTGATAGCTGAGCGAGAACTTCAGGATCGGTCGGCGGCGTTGGCCGAGGTAAACCTGGCCGAGGTAGAGACCGGGGGCGACGAGGCGGATTTCGTCGCGGATGAAACGCGCGACGAGAGAGGTTTTCGAATAGTCGATGACAATGCAGTCGCGTCCATCGAACCAGCTTTCGCCCGGGTAAACGTCGGCTTTGATCGCGGTGAAGCCGAACGGAGTGACGCGATTGCGAAGGCAGTGTTGGGTGGGATCGAAGACCTTTCCCTGCCAGAGAAACCAGCGGGTGAACCACGCGGTGACGTGGGCGAACCAGGAGCCGGAGCAAGCGATGGCGGCGCCGGTGGCTTCGCCCTCGGGGATCGGACCGGCGGGACTGGCGGCGAACAGGGTGTCGAGTTCGCTCGCGTTTCGCTTGAGGAGCTGGCGGGCGGTGAGCGGCATGGGGCGGGGCGCGAGGTGGGGGAGTTTCGCGAGGCGGTGAGCGGCGCTCTCGGAGAGAGCGCCCTACCGCTACCGCGCCACGGGTGGGAACTTTAGCGCGAAGTCGACGAGGCGGGTTTTGCCCCACCAGACCTTGCCGAGGTAGAGGCGATGGGCGGCGTCGATCAGACGGATTTCGTCGCGTATTTTGCGGGCGAAGAGGGACGTCTTGGTGTAGTCGAGGACGATGCAGTCGCCGCCGTCGATCCAACTCGGCGTGTGGTAAACGCGAGCGACGATGGCGTGGGCGCCGGCGACGGTGATCTTGTTGACGAGCGTGGCGCCCTGTCCGTCGGGGTTTGGGGTGAAGACTTTTCCCTGCCAGGCGAGCGCGTGGACGAAGCGGGCGATGAGGCGGGCCCAGAATGTGCCGGGGAAGACGATCGCTTCGCCTTGGGCGTCGCCCTCGGGAATCGGGCCGGCGGGGCTGCGGCGGAAGAGGTCGTCGAGTTGGGATTGGGAGAGGCGTTTGAGTTGGGCGAAGGTGAGGGCAGCAGGTGAGGGGGCGCGAGTTGGGTCGATCGCAGGATTGGCTTCAGTGCGGGGCGTTTTGAGCCCGATGGGGACGTCGGGCTCCACCTTGGAATGCGGGTTCATAGCGTTTTGAGGTATTCGATGAGGGCGCGTTTTTCGTCGTCGGGGAGGTCGGTGCCGTAGTAGTGGCCGCGATCGGTGATGAGATCGGGGCATTTGCTCGCGGCGAAAAGGAGCGGGGCGATCTCGTCCTTCATGAGCTCCTTCGCGGCGGCGGCATCGAGGTTCTGCAGTTTGATGCGAGCGAGGACGGTTTTGATTTTGAGGAAGAGCTTCGCGAGCTCCTTCGGGTCGGTGTCGGGATCGAGGTTGGCGAGGAGATTGACCGGCGTGCCCTCGGGGATCGGGCCGATACGGAAATAGCCGTCGGGATCGAGGTGAGGTTTGAGGATGACGCGCAGAGCGGTCGGTAGCGCGGCGGCCTGGATCTGGATTTCGCATTCGCGCGTGGTGCGCCAGATGGAGTCGCGATCGAGGCGGCGCTCGGGCCAGAGAAGTTTTTCGACGGCGTCGTTGAAGGCTTCCATGCGGCCGTCGACGGACGGATCGCCGGTGAATTTGCCGAGGGCGTTGTTGTGGAGGAAAGGGGCGGACGTCCACAGGCTGACGAGCGAGGCGGGGCGATAATAGCCGGGGCCGCCGGTGGGAGATTTGAACTCCTCCATCCGGTCGGTGTAGGGGTTATACACATCGATCGGCGCGACGGGCGGGAGGTTTTTGTAGGTGTCGGAAGAGAAGTTGGCCCAGATGTGTCCGGCCTTGGCGTTGGTGCCGAAGGCGCGGCCGGCGTTGGTGCCGACCTCGGTGACGGAGTAGCGGCGTTCGTCGGCGAGGAAGTTGCCCTCGAGGAAATCGGGTTCGAGGACGGCTTGGGCGAACCAGGCTTTTTCGTTGGCGCCGGCTGGTGGACGTTTGCTCGAGTGGCACGAGGCGCAGTTCTGACCGAACGCGACGGCGCCGCGGCGGAGGACGGCGGGATCGTCGGTGAGGTGTTTTTTTCCGCCGGGGGCGTCGGCGAGCCGCACGGGCTGCAGCCGCATGAAGAACTTGGCGATGTTGTTGAATTTCTCCTGGGTCGCGAGCCAGTAAACGGAGTGACGCTGCGCGGTGGAAATTTCGAACGGCTTCTGGCTGGTGAGGCCCACGAGGGCGTTGTGCTGCTGCAGCCAGTGTTGAGAATACATGCCGATGTTGACGTAAACGCGCAGCGTGGCGCCGGGGATGCCGACGGAATCGGCGCCGTCCTTGAGGACCATGGGGACCTTCATGGTGTCGGAATTCTCGTCGGGCGTGACGCCGGGCATGCGGCGTGTTTCCTCGCTGGAGATGACCTCGTCGTGGCCGGCGGCGAGGCGTTCGCCGAGGAGGAAGATGGGATTAATCGTATTCGGATTGTTGATATTGTCGGTGGCGATGCGCGAGGTGTCGGACGTGCCAGGCGGCTGGTTTTTCAACATTTCCCAGAACAGGCCGCCCTCCTTGACCTTGTGCGCGAACGTGCGGCCCTCGCGGATGTATTGGTTGCCGATGGCGGAGGAGAGGTTTTCCCATTTCGGGTTGGCAGGATCGTCGGGCGGCGAGAGGGGATTAAAGGCGATGTGGCAGGAGCCGCACGAGATGCCGACGCGGTAGGGGCGGACGAGTTGGGGATCGGAGGCGTAGTCGGCGTCGGAGTAGTAGCGGGCGCCGTCCCATTTCTTGCGGGCTTTCTCGTCGAAGTCGGGATTCGGAAAGAGCCGGAAGCCCATGATGCCGGTGGGGCGACCGTAAACGTTGGGATCGATGGCGGCGGGTTCGGGTTCGACGGCCTCGTCGATCCAGAGCCCGTATTCGTCGGGCTGCGACGCGGTGCGAAAACCGGGCTGGTTGATGAGGCCCATCTCGCGGAAGCGCTCGGGGCGTTTGCGCGAATCGATCGTGAGCAGGAGATCGATGAGGCCGAAGCTTTCGCGGGACATGCGATCCCAGAACTGTTCGTCGCCGCCGCACCAGAGATTCCAGGTATTGCGGCCTTTGATTTCGTCTTCGGTGAGCTGAATGCCGCCGTCCATCGCGGCGAAAACGTCGACGGCGAGTTCAGGAAAGTCGGCGGCGGTGCGGCCGCCGGCGTTGTCTTCGAGCGGACCGGAGCGGTTGCAACCGGCGGTTATGACGAGCGCGGCGAAGGCGCAGCCGAGGCCCGTCCACAGGGCGGATGTTTTGTCCATGCGAAGCAGGGGGTTCGAAGGGAAAAACGGGCGAACAAACGGGCGGGGAACCCGTGGGGCAGTGCCGGGAATGTAAGGCGACCGTTTTGCAGGAGGCGACGCTTTCGGCGGCCGAAAGAGCCTAAACGCGTATCAGAAAAATACCGACAACGCTGCGGCCAAGGGCGTAGGGGGCGGGCGAAGATGGGTCCGGCGCGGGCGTGGGGTGTGGCGGAGTTGTGGCTTGCTCCGGGGAGCGCGGGGTGGCTTGCTCGACAACTCGTTTTTACCAGCAATGCACCGCACACACCACTGCGCCCAACTCACTTCCGCTGACCTCGAAAAGACCGCTTCGTTGATCGGCTGGGTGGATACGATCCGCGATCAAGGCGGCATCATCTTCGTCGACCTGCGCGATCGTAAAGGCGTGACGCAGATCAAGCTGGAGGCGCATGACAACGCGAAGCTCGCGGAGCAGTTGAAGCATTTGAAGCCGGAGTCGGTGATCGAAGTGTCCGGGAAAGTCGTGCGGCGTCCGGCGGGCACGGAGAACAAGAACCTGCCGACGGGGGAGATCGAGGTCGAGGCGAGCGCGCTGGAGATTCACAATATTTCGGATACGCCGCCGTTTCCGTTGGACGATGCGGGGGGCGACAAGGTGAACGAAGACCTGAGGTTGACGTATCGTTATCTCGATCTGCGCCGGCCGAAGATGCGGAAGAATCTTTTTGTGCGGCACAAGGCGACGAAGGCGATCCGGGATTATTTCGATTCGCAGGAGTTCATCGAAGTGGAGACGCCGGCGTTGTTCAAAAGCACGCCGGAAGGCGCGCGCGAGTATTTGGTGCCCTCCCGCATTCATGCGGGGCAGTTTTATGCGCTCTCGCAGTCGCCGCAGCAGTTCAAGCAGATCCTGATGGTCGCGGGCGTGGAGCGGTATTTTCAGATCGCGCGGTGTTTCCGCGACGAGGATCTGCGAGCGGACCGGCAGATGGAGTTTACGCAGGTGGACGTCGAGGCGTCGTTCATCACGCGCGAGGATGTTTATGCGCTGTTCGAAGGCATGTTGAAGAAAGTGTGGAAGGAAGTCCTCGATGTGGACATCCCGACGCCCTTTCTGCGGATGCCGTTTGTCGAGGCGATGAATCGCTATGGCGTCGACAAGCCGGACCTGCGTTTCGGGTTGGAGCTCGTGGAGCTGTCGGAGACGTTCCGCAATTCGGCGTTCAAAGTGTTTCAGTCGACGGTGGCGGGTGGTGGCGTGATCAAGGCGCTCAACGCGAAAGGCCTGTCGGACATCACGCAAGGCGAGTTGAAGAACCTCGAGGACGTCGCGAAGTCGCTTGGCGCAAAAGGACTGGCGTTCATCAAAGTCGAAGGCGGCGAGTGGAAATCGCCGATCGTGAAATTCTTCACGGAGGCGGAGAAGGCGGAGCTGACGCAGAAGTTGAACATGGAGGAAGGCGACATCGTGTTCTTCGCGGCGGCGCCGTGGGAGAAGGCGTGCGCGATCCTGGGGCGTTTGCGGCTCGAATCGGCGCAGCTGCTCGTGAAGCGCGGCAAGATGACGATCCGTCATGACGACTGGAAATTCCTGTGGGTCGTCGATTTTCCGCTGATGAGCTACGACGAGGCGGAGAATCGCTACGTGGCGACGCATCATCCGTTCACGGCGCCGGTGGCCGAGGACGCGGCGTTGCTCGACAGCGATCCGAAGAAAGTGCGCGGGCAGCACTATGACGTTGTGTTGAACGGCATGGAGCTCGGCGGCGGATCGATTCGTATTCATCAGCCGGCGCTGCAGAAGAAAGTTTTCGAGGATGTATTGAAGATTCCGCAGGACGTCGTGGAGAGCCGCTTCGGCTATATGTTGAAAGCGTTCACCTATGGCGCGCCGCCGCATGGCGGGATTGCGTTCGGTCTCGACCGCATGGTCGCGCTCTTGTGTGGCACGACGAGCATTCGCGACGTGATCGCGTTTCCGAAAACGCAGAAAGGGCAGGATCTCATGGCGCAGAGTCCGACGCCGGTCACGGCGCGGCAGCTGAAGGAACTGCATATAGCGACGGTGATGCCGGAGTAATTCGGCGGTCGGCACTCCGCAGCAGCGCGGAGAATATAACGAGCAGGACGAGGGCGGATCTCACAGATCCGCCCTACTTTTTTGCGCAGAGCGACCCTGGCACAGCCTCTGCTTTTGGCGGGCGGCACGATCGGACAGATCGTGCGGCTCAACCAACCACGATTCGTCCTCAAATTATGAAGCTACGGTCCCAGCACTTAACCGGCGGCCTGAAGATGGCAGGCCTTCTTGCATTGCTCGCGTTACCCAGCGCGTTCGGCCAGGAGGCGGCGGCTGAAGCGCCTGCGTATGCGAGTTACGAGGCGTTTGCCGAGACCGCGGGTTTCACCGCGTTCACGGTGAACAACCTCTGGATTCTGATCTCGGCGATGTTCGTTTTCCTGATGCATCTCGGATTCGCCACGCTGGAGTCGGGACTCACCCAGTCGAAGAACACGGTCAACGTTCTATTCAAGAACCTGCTCGTCGTGTGCATCGGTCTGATCACGTATGCGCTCTACGGTTTCAACGCGATGTATCCGGGCGACTTCAACGGGTTCTTCGCATTCGGGAAGTGGTTCGCGGTGGATAACGCGGACGTGAGCCTGATGACCGACAGCTACGCGGCCTACACGTGGTGGACGGACTTCATCTTCCAGGCGATGTTCGCGGCGACGGCGGCGACGATCGTTTCGGGAGCGGTCGCGGAGCGGGTGAAGTTTGGCACGTTCCTGGTCTATACGATCGTGCTGGTGACCTTTGTTTATCCGATGACCGGTTCGTGGAAGTGGGGCGGCGGCTGGCTGGACGGCATGGGTTTCTATGATTTCGCGGGCTCGACGCTCGTCCATGGCTTCGGCGGATTTGCGGCGCTCGCGGCGGTGATGGTGCTCGGGCCGCGCCGCGGCAAGTATGTCGACGGCAAGATTCGCCCGATCCTCGGTCACTCGATGCCGCTCGCGATGATCGGCGTGCTGCTCCTGTGGCTCGGCTGGTATGGTTTCAACGGCGGCTCGGTGCTGAGCGCGGATCCGCGCACGGTTTCGTATGTGTTCGTGACGACGACGCTCGCGGCGGCGGCGGGTGCGCTGGCGGCGAGCCTGACCTCGTGGATCGTGTTGAAGAAGCCGGATTTTTCGATGGGCCTCAACGGCGTGCTCGCGGGCTTGGTCGGCATCACGGCCGGCGCGGACACCGTGGGAATGGCGTCGTCGATCATCATCGGCCTGGTTGCCGGTGTGATCGTGTTCTTCTCCATTCTCTTCTTCGATCGAATCAAGATCGACGATCCGGTCGGCGCGATCTCGGTGCACGGTATGTGCGGTGTCTGGGGCACGCTCGCGGTGGGCATCTTCTCGACCAACGCGGATCACAGCTTCGTGACGCAGCTCATCGGTTGCGTGACGGTGATCGTGACGGCGTTCATCGCTTCCTACATCATCTGCCTCGGGTTGAAGGCCATCATGGGGATTCGAGTTTCGCCGGAGGAAGAGACCGAAGGCCTCGATATCGGCGAGCATGGCAACGAAGCTTATCCTGACTTCACCGCCGCTCATAAGTGATCCACCGGCTGTCGGCCGAGCGGCCATGACCTTGCTCGTGGTCGCCCCGGCAGCTAACCAACCACTCACTCTTACAACTTATCCTGCATGAAACTCATCATCGCCATCATCAAGCCGTTCAAACTCGAGGAAGTGAAGGCCGCGTTGGCCGAGATCAATGTCGAGGGCATGACCGTGACCGAAGTCAAAGGCTTCGGCCGGCAGAAAGGGCACACGGAAATCTATCGTGGCAGCGAATACACGGTGGACTTCCTTCCGAAGGTGAAGATCGAAGTCGCCACCGCGGACGCGATGGTCGGCAAAGCGGTCGACGCGATCGTGAAGTCGGCGAAGACCGGAAAAATCGGCGACGGCAAAGTGTTTGTGCTGCCGGTCGAGGATGTGATCCGCATCCGCACCGACGAGCGCGGCGAAGCGGCGATCTAGGCGACATTCTCCGGCAAGTGTTTTGCGAACCGGCTCCGTGACGAACGGGGCCGGTTTTTTTGTTCCATGACACGCCCGCTTTCGGGAGCTGGTATCAATGCTGCTCAATGAGGGGCCGATTATGAGAAGTTTGCTTCATCTTGTTCGCCCCATGATTGCAGCCGGGTTGTGCTGGGTTACCAGCCTCGTGGCTTTTGCGCAGGAGGAGCCGGCGGCGCCGCCGGCTGAACCGACCATCGAGCAGCGGATCGCCGACCTCGAGGCGTATGTGAACAACACGGCGCGCACCGAAGGTGTCGCGTCGAAGATTCCCGGCCCGGGTCCTGGTCACAACGCCTGGCAGATGGTGAGCACGGCGCTGGTGATCTTCATGACGTTGCCCGGGCTGGCGCTGTTTTATGGCGGGCTGGTGCGGAAGAAGAATGTGCTTTCGGTGCTCGCGCAGTGTTTGGGCATCGCGGGGCTGGTTTCGATCCTGTGGTGGGCGATTGGATACAGCCTGGCATTTTCGGGGGGCAACAGCTTCATCGGCGACACGGCGAATGCGTTCCTGAATGGCGTCGAGCCGACGGCGACGGGCGCTGGCTATGTCTGGATCAGCGACATGATGTGGGCGATGTTTCAGCTGAGCTTCGCGATCATCACGCCGGCGCTGATCGTCGGTGCGATTGCCGAGCGGATGAAGTTTCTCGCGGTGCTGGTGTTTGTCGGGCTGTGGATGTTTGCGGTGTATTTCCCGTTTGCCCACATGGTGTGGTCCGGCACGGGTTTCATGTGCGGGCCGCTCAATCCCAATGCCGGCATCAAGGCGATCGACTTTGCGGGTGGCACGGTGGTGCACATGACCTCGGGTTGGAGTGCGCTCGTGTTGTGCATCATTCTCGGCAAACGTCGCGGCTTCGGAAAAGAAGCGATGCCTCCGCACTCGATGGTGCTGTGCATGATCGGCACCGGCATGCTGTGGGTGGGCTGGTATGGTTTCAATGCGGGCTCGGCGCTCGGCGCGGACGCGATCGCGTCGAATGCGTTTGCGACCACGACGCTCGCGGCGGCGACGGCGGGTTTTGTGTGGGCGTTGACCGAATGGATTGTGCGCGGTCACCCGAGCGTGCTCGGATTCTGCTCCGGCATCGTGGCGGGTCTGGTGGTGATCACGCCGGCGGCTGGGTTCGTTTCGGTGAGCTCCGCGGTGATCATGGGCATCATTGCCGGCGTTGTCCCTTACATCGCGGTGGCGCATCTGAAGAAGAGGCTCGGCTACGATGACGCGCTGGACACGTTCGGCGTGCACGGCGTGGGCGGGACCTTGGGCGCGATCCTCACGGGCGTCTTCGCGGATGAGAAGGTCAACTCGGTCGTCGGCGGCCTCAAGGACGGCCTGGTGATGGAGCAGGTGAAGGCGGTTTTGTTGACGATCGTGTGGAGCGTGGTGGCGACGGGGATCATCGCGTTCATCGTGAAGGCGACGGTCGGATTGCGTGCTTCGCCTGAAGTCGAGTCGGCTGGGCTTGATATCAGCGAGCACGGCGAAGAAGGCTATATCGGTTAATCCTTAAATCCTGACGCCATGAAACTTGTTACTGCCATCATCAAGCCGTTCAAACTCGAGGAAGTGAAAGCTGCCCTCTCCGAAGTCGGAATCGAGGGTATGACTGTCACCGAAGTGAAAGGCTTCGGCCGGCAGAAGGGTCATACCGAGATCTATCGCGGAAGTGAATACACGGTGGATTTCCTGCCGAAGGTGAAGATCGAGATCGCGACGACCGACGCCCTGGTTGGCAAAGCGATCGACGCGATCATCAAGTCCGCGAAAACGGGGAAGATCGGCGACGGAAAGATCTTCGTGACGCCGGTCGAGGACGTGATCCGCATCCGCACGGACGAGCGCGGCGACGCGGCGCTTTGATCGAGTGCTTCGGGGATTTTATGCGCCGGGCCGGCCCGGGATCGGGCCGGCCTTTCTTTTTGAGGCTGAGCCGGATCGCACTTGCGGAGGGGGGAGAAGCAGATGAGTTTCACGGGCGTAACTCAATTTTTGACCCATGAAACTGATCATCGCCGTCATCAAACCGTTTAAACTCGAGGAAGTGAAAGCCGCCTTGTCCGGCATTGGCGTGGAGGGGATGACCGTCACGGAAGTGAAAGGCTTCGGACGCCAGAAAGGTCACACCGAGATTTATCGCGGCAGCGAATACACGGTGGATTTTCTGCCGAAGGTGAAAGTCGAGATCGCGACCTCGGATGCGATCGCGCCGAAAGTGGTGGAGACGATCGTCCGCACGGCGAAGACCGGGAAGATCGGCGACGGGAAGGTGTTTGTGTTGCCGGTGGAGGATGTGATCCGCATTCGCACGGACGAGCGCGGCGAAGGCGCGGTCTGACGCGGGGATTCTTTTCGGATTTTATCGCGAGCCGATCTCTTGCAGGAGATCGGCTTTTTGTTGGAACCACGAATGAACACGAATGCGGAAGAGTGGGATGGAGCGATGGAATGATGAAGTGACGGTGTCACTTTCAGCGCGTTCCGAAGCCGTTTTCCAACCGGCTCTCCATTCGGGCTAATTCGTGTTCATTCGGGGTTGAACTGGTCGTCTGGGTCAGGGCTGGAAGCGAATCCAGCGCTCGTCGATCGGGTCGCCGCGTGAGCTGAGGCCGTGATGTCGCCAGGTGTCGCCGTTCACCTCGCCGCCGAAGGAGAGTTCGGCGCCGACGCGGGAATTGTCGCGGGAGAAAAAATCGATTTTTTCCACGTAGCGTCCGTTTTCGAACGTGAACGTGCCGCCGCCGGTGCCGGAGAATTCGCCGGTTTCGATGTTGATGGCGACCCATTGGAAACGCGTGCCGGAAAGGATTTTCAAGGTGCGGCGAGCGCGCAGCGGCATCTCTTGGAAAGTGCCGTTGACGTTGCGGCCGTTGATCCGCCAGACGCCGGCGAGAGGGCTTTCGGCGCGATCGAGGCGCGTCCAAGTTTGGGTGGGTTCGCCCGACACGGTGACGTGCAGCTGATCGTTTTCGAGGCGGAGTTGGACTTGGTAATCCTTGCCGACCTGCTGCGGCTCGGCGGAGTCGAATTGGACGGTGGTGACAGCGGTGGAGTCGGGTGCGATCGTGTAGGTTCCGCCCCGTGTGCGTTCGAATTTTTCGGGGGTGAAGGTCGAGTGAGTCCAATAGTTGGGCGTCATGATGAGCACGTGCTTGGACTCGCCCTCGATTTGCCAGGCGCCAACGAGATCGTTGGCGGCGAGTGACGCGGGCGAATCCGTCGTGGCGCCCACGGCGGAGACGGTGAGTGCGATCAAGGCGAGAAAGGGTAGGAGTAACGTTTTCGTTTTCACGGGGCGAAGTTGAAGCGGGGTGGGTCGGGAGGAAAGGAGTTCCGTGTGAGATCCGTGAATCCCGCGACGGTTCTTGCAGGGGGTGGATTTATGCCGGCTACGTAAGCTTACGTAGGGGCTGCCGTTGATTTTGACAGAGGAGAGAGGGGCGGCAGGATTTTATAGATGCCGTTTATTGCTCGTGGGTTGCGACTCTGTTTTTCGATCGGGGTCGGGGCGTTTTTCTTCGTCGCAGGCCTGTGTGACATGCACGCGGCGGTCGCGGTGCGCGTGGGCGAAGAAACCCGGGTGCTCGGTGTCGGGGAATATGAAGGAGCGGCCTTCGTCGCTACGGAGAACGGACTCTGGCGACGAGAAGTGTCGGAGAAGAAATTCGTGTTGGCGTGGCAGGCGGCGGCGAAAGGTGTTGTGAGCAGCGGTCCGCTGGTGGAGCGCGGGTGGATTTTTCTGGTGGTGAACAACCAACTCCTGGCGTCACCGGTGGCGCCGGCGCCGGAATTCAGGGCGGTATCGGTGGGCGCGGAGGTGTGGGCGTTGCCGCGACGCGTGGGGGATCGATGGGTGGTGCAGACCGATCGAGGTGTTCGACAGAGTCGCGATCTGAAAAAGTGGGAAGCGCTTTTTCCGGAAGGAGGACTGGAGGCGAAACATCTCGCGTGGCATGAAGGCGCGTGGTGGGCGCTGGCGACACCGCCGCCGGTGGCGAATGAAACGAAAACGGGCGAGGAGGAAGATTGGGACGAAGAGACGGATTACTATCCCGAGCTGGGAGGAGGGATGTTGGGCGCGGGGACATTCACTTACGAAGTCCGTCGATCGACGGACCTGAAGAATTGGAAGAAAGTCCGGGATGCTGAACTGTCGTTGATCAGCGTCGGATTGTTCTCGTTTGGTGGGAAGTTGATCGAGATCGGCGAGGCCGGCGTGGCGATCATTCCGCTCGATCCGGAGGAGGAGGTCACACGGGCGGACGCCTCGGAGATGATCGCAAGCGCAGCAATCGTGGGCGAACGGCTGTGGGCGATTACGAGTGGCGGCGTGCTCGTGTCGGGGAAAAACGATCCGGGAGAGTGGACTTGGATGGATGGCGCGGAGACGAATCGGGAATTGTCGGGAGCGCCCACGGCGCTGCACGCGGCGGGCCGGATGGTCGCAATCGGCAGTCAGCGCGGGCAGGTCGCGCTATTGGATGAGCACGATCAAACACGGCTGGCCGCCGGCGGGCTGGTTTTTGCGACGCCGGCCATTCCCACCGATTTGGTCGCGGCGGCGCTTCCGCCCGAAACCAAGCAGATCGTGAATGCGGGCGGGAAGTATCTCGCCATCACTTGGGCCAAGAATGGACTCTGGGCGGCTGAACCTGGCGGCGCATGGCGCAATGTCGCAGCGGTTGGCCAGCAGGTGAATGCCATCGCGACCCTCGGCGATCGGGCGCTCGCGGTGGTCGACTACACCAAGATGCTGTTATGGGATGCGACGGCGGGCAAGGAGGTGCCCGTCGATGCGCCGCCGGCGAAATCGCTCAGTTCAGTCCACGCCGTGAATGGCCGCTTCTGGCTGATCAGTTCTACCGGCCACCTGTTCGAACTCGGTGCTGAAGGTCGGTGGCGTCAGGTTCCGCTGCCGAGTGACGATCCGGATTTCGGGGTGCGAAGCCTCGCCTACCACGCCGGCCATTACCTGCTCTCGCCCGTGCGCGAGGCCGGTCTGTATCGCACGGCGGATTTCCAGCATTGGACTCATGCGCCGATGAAAGGTGGCAATGCGCGCCTCGGCCGGTTGTTCGATACGGGCCGCCGCTTGTTGGCGGTGCAACACATCGGTTCGCGGGACAAGGACGCGACGCCCGTGGAGCTCGCGGTTTCCACCGACGGCGTGGGGTGGCAGGAGATCGAGGGCATCGTCACGACCCGCGATAGTTACTTCCGTGGCGCCCTGCACGATGGACGGCGGCACGTGCTGGTGTTCACGCGCGAACTTTGGGTGAGCGAAGGCGATGACGCACAGAGCTGGCGACGCGTGCTCGTCGAGCCCGGTTCGTTTTTTGAGATTTCCAACGAGCGGCTGGTCGCCGCAACGGCGGACGGACTGATGGCGCGGGACGCCGGCGCCCTGACCTTCGCCGAGCCGGCGCTCACGCGGGTTGCCCGCTCGCTCGCCGCGGCGGCCTCCTGGCAGGCTGCTGGTCCCGCCGCGGTGGCGGAACGCAAGAAGCAGGAGGCGTTGGCCAAGGCCGCTGCTGAGGCGATCCCGGCGATCGTGCGCGGGGCGCAGGAGATGGCGGAGGCATTTCTCGCGTTTGAAGAACTCTATGTGCGCGGCGAGCCACGACGCAAACTGGCGGAGCAGGCGGTCAAGGTTTACGACGTGGTGAAAAAACATCGCCCTGCCGCGCTGCGCGATGTGGCGGAGACGCTCGCGATCACAGTGATTAATCTGCAGCCGAACGATATTCGCACGACGGCGTATCTGGTGCATCACATGCCCGAGTTTAAGCAGCGCGTGCAGGCACTCTACGGGAAGAGCTATTCGGGCGTGTATTGGGATATTCAGAAATCGAAAGGCTACAATACGACGAACGAATTCGAGGTGGATATCGTGAAGGAGCTGCTGATGAGCTACACCGATAACAGTTATCTGCGGCGCGTGTCGTATCCGAAGATTCCGCCGAATTATCCGAGCTACGAGCCGGACGCGGGGCGCGCCGGAGTGCCGGTGAAGGGCGCCGACCAGGCACCCTACGAGGGCGATCCGGTGCGCGAAAATTTGCGCAAGGGTTGGGCGGGTGCGGCGCTGGATCGCGACATCCAGCACATGGGCGGATTGGGGATTCATGCGACGACGGCGTTGCGTCATCTGTGGCTGGTGGCGGCGCGGACCTTGTGGCCAGGCGCCGCTCCGCGGACGAACACGGAGATGTTCGAGCGTTCGAAGGAGGAGAAGGCGCGCGTCGGTTCGCTCTTCGCCACGGACGGGCTTGCGCTCGATGCGCGGAAGGCCGGCAAATCGGACGAGTTTGTCCGGTATCGCGATCTCGCGATCCAACGCGGCATGCTGGCGTCGCGCTACGTCAGCTACGCGGATCAGATGTTGGCAGCGCTCAGCGCGGTGTCGGAGGCCGGGAAAAACACGACAGCGGCGATGACTGCTTACAACGAAACGTTGGCGGCCTCGACCGATGCGTTGGAGCAACTCATGGAGAAGCGCGCGCAACTGCTGGCGGATGCGAAGAAGCGGGAGGCGGAGACCGAGGCGGCGGACGTCGCCGTGCTTACGGCGGAGGAGGAACGCGCCCGTTCACAGCAACGCGCCGCTGCGGAAGCGGTTCCAGGCGCCAATGAGCGCGCCAAAGCGTTGGCCGAGCACGATGCGCGATGGGCGGAGAAGATCCGGTATCGCAGCGCGGCGATCGAACTCGCGCGCGCCGCGGATGCGTCGGACGATGTCGCGACGGGCTCGACGCGCATGGAGCTGCTCGATGCGGCCAAGACGTCGTTTGGCGATCTGTTCGGAAAAATTCCGGAGCATCTGCACAACAAGCTGTCGCTCTCCGCGTTGGTCGGCGTGATTGACAATAAAGTGAATCGCGAGCGCCGCGTGGAGATTTTGGACGCCGTGCTCAGGGAAGTGCCCACGCTCGCCGATGTGTGGGCGATGCGGGCGGAGCTTCACCTGGAAGATGGCGAGATCGACAAAGCCGCGGGCAAGGTCGCGGTGGCGCAAACGATTAATGCGCAGGATGCGGCGGTGCAGCGAGTGACGGCCAAGTTGCGCTCGCAGCAAGCGTCGCGCATCGGGACGGACGAGGATGAAGAGGCGGACGCGATAGCCGATCTCTTCATGCAGGCCTTGGCCCAGCCCTCGACGGCGAAGCAAGCCGCGACCGATGCCAAGGCTCAGGCCAACACTCCGGAGGCGGACTATGCCATTGGGCTCGAGTATGAGCAGGGGAAGCGCGGCGCGACTGTCGAAGAACGGATCAAACAGGCGCGCATCCACTACGTGAGAGCGGCGGAGGCCAATTACGTGCCGGCGATGTTGGGCGCGGTGCGCGTGGCCAATGCGAGTTTGCAGCATCTGAAGCTCGACGCGTCGCAACGCGCGGCGGTCGAGAATGAGATCGTCCGTTGGGTGAGCGAGGCCGCGAATCACGGTAATGGCGAAGCCTTGCGCGTGCGCGCGGGCTGGAAGGCCAACGGTCAGGCTGGGTTCGAGCGCGACGTCGGCCTGGCGATGTTGGATCTGGAACAGGCCGGCGTGTCCGGTGACGTGCCGGCGATGCGCATGCTCGCGCAGGCGGCGCGCGCGGGCGAGTGGGGCGCACCCGAGCGGGTGGAATACTGGTTGGAAAAGGCGCAGATCGCGGGCGATCCCGAGGCCGGCAAACTATTGCAGCAAGTCATGCGGGAAAACTACGGGGATCCTGCCGCCTTGCCCGAAACGGTGATGCGCGACGTGCCGATGGAGCTGTTTCGCGCGATCAAGAGTGTGCATAATCGAAAGCCCAGCTTCCCGTGGGGACTTGTGCAGATGGAGCAGCTGCGTCCGGGGATTCTCGGTGACGATGTTTACGACGAGCAGGAACGCGCGTTGTTGGCTGAGTTTCAGAAGCCAGTCTTCCACGTGCGCTTGGTCGCGGCGAAGTCTCCGGTGTTCAACCCCGAGGATCTCGTGCTTGCGGGGAGCTTCACGGGTCCGGCGCGCGAGGCGCTGGCGAAATTCGCGCCGCTGCGAGGTGAGGAACAACGGGCTTTGTGGCTCGAAAGCGGGAATGTGGGCTGGATCAAGATCGTGGCCTATGCGCGGCAAGACGACACGCAGCGGCAAGAGATCGTCACGCTGCTGAGGCGTTCGCTTGGAGGTGCGTGGGAACAGAGTTCGGCCGCCAATGAATTCCAACCGCTGCGGACCGCGCTCGATCGATACCGAAACAGTGCGGCGGGACTGAAGGGCGGAGAACACGAGTTCGCGCTCGCGCTGTTGCACGAGGCGAGTGTGGCGATGGACAAACAGGTCAAGGACGCTGTGCCGGACTTCCTCTACTCGGACCTAAAACCGGCCGCGGGAATGAACTGAAGCGATGACGGTGACGATGATGGTGATTCTTTTTGGTGTCATTCTGCTGCACGCGGGGGTGCTGGCATTCATGCTCCCGGAGAAAATGTGGCGCGGCCTGACACCGCGTGGCTCGCGTTGGGCGAATCAGGCGTCGACGTCGGGGATGTTGATTTTCGCGGGGCTCGGTTGGGTCGGCGTGACGTTGTTCGCGATGTATGGCCACGCGCTGTGGCTGGGCTGGCGTTCGACGAACTGGACCGAGGTGGAAGGCTCGGTGTTGGAGAGTCGGCTCGTGGAGATGCGTTTGGTGCGCTCGACGAATTTCGCGTATCGGCCGGAGGTGATCTACGAATTCAGCGTGAATGGTGAAACGCAGCGCGGCACGCGAGTGGATGCGGCCGGCTCGTCAACTTTTGATCGCGCTTTCGTCGAAGAGGAATTGCGCACGCGTTATGCGCCGGGAGCGAAGGTCACGGTGTTTGTTGATCCGCGCGATGCGACGCGCTCGGTGTTGGTGCGTGGGGTGCAGCCGAAGGCCGCGATTTTTGCGAGCGTGGGAGCGGCCTTTCTGGCGGTGGCTGCGTGGCAATTACGCGCGTTGTTTCGCGATTGGGAGGGAGATCGTTTGGTGATGCGTGAAAAGCGTCCGCGCAATCGCGGGAAACGAAAACGATGACGCGTTGCGTGAGATCCGGTTCAGGCGAGCGCGGTTCTGGAAAGACTGCACTATGAACCAAGCGATCCGTTTCATTGTTCTAACTCTCGGTGTGGTCTTTCTGCTGGGGCTGCCGCGGTCGGTTTTGGGACAGCCGGCGGATGCAACTGCTGATGAAGTCGCATGGTTTGCCGGTGAGTGGACGGTGACGCCGGCGCCGGTGGAAGGATTCGATGATGTCGTGGCGAATTCGATCACGACCGTGTGCATCGAACATCGTGGGGGGGCGGCGGTGGTGCGCCACAGTCCGGAGCGAAACGGGCGACCTGCGGCGAGTGTGGCGTTTACGGTCAAGAAACTTGGCGCGACTTTTCCGTGGTGGCCGGAAGGTGGCGGGCCGGTGTCCGTGGTGCGCAAAGTGTCGGAAGATTGTTTTGACCTCGCAACGGTCAGTGCGATGGGGCGTGCGGATTGGTCAAAGGCGTTGCGACACACGCGGGTGGTTGCAGCAGCGGGTGAGACTCAGGACGACGATACATCGGCCATTCGCCGGGACGCAGGGGAGTCGTTGCGATGACGTGGTCGAAGCTAGTCGCGCCGTTGCGGGACATTCGCGTTTGGATCTGGCCGGTGGTTCTAGGAATAGCGTGGTGGCTGGATCGCGAGTGGCGTCCGAGCTATTTTTTGTGGAGCGGGCGGTTTGATGTCTTGATGGCGGGCAGTAGTGCGGCCGCGTTGATTTGGCCCGGCGCGTTGACGCTGGCGGCGTCGATCGGCGCGGTGCGCGCGTGGAGCGGGCGTTCGGCGATGAATGGAGCTTACCTGATCGTGTGTTTGTTGATGGCGCTCGTGTTTGGAGCGATGACGTTGTCGTTGATGAGTCACCGGTTCAGGGCGGATGGCACGCGTGTGACGGTGCGGATGTATGTCGCGTATGCGCGCTCAATGGAGCGCGCCGAGCTCGCCGCGATCGAAGAGCACAAGGTGGTGCGGGGTCGTATCAATCGGGTGTTCCCGGTGCTGGTGGCGAAGGATGGAACGAAGATTCATCTGCGCGGGCCCGGCGCATGGGAGTTTGCGGAGGCGCTGGCAGAGAAATGGAAGCTCCCGCCGATCGATTCGAAGGAGTCGGCGTCACGATGAGTGGCGCGGACCCAGTTTATGCGGTGCGGACAAAGGTGCAGTCGTGGGCGACTTGGTGGCTGCGCGCCGGGGTGGCGGGCGTGGCGCTGTGGCTGCTCTGGGTGGTGTGGCGTCCGGCCGCAGACGTGGAGTGGGCGAAGGTTGAACAACCGCAAAACATGGCGGCGGTGTCGCAGCTGCCGGTGGGCACGGCGTTTTTGATCAGAGGACGCGTCGAACCGATGCCTGATGACGTAGTGCGCGAGTGGCAGGGACGGTTCGTATTCCGGCACCGTCAACGGCGGGACCTGAGCAGCAGCAGCGGCAAGACGGTGCGGGTGGTCACGGTCGCCGAGCACCGGCCGGCCTTGCGTTGGGTCGGGGAGGGCGGGGAATGGGTGTTGCCGGCCGACAGCTACGGGCTGGCACGCGCCCCGCGAATCGAGCCGCGGTTCTGGCCGAGGAAGTGGCTCTGGACGACGCGCGTGGATGACTGGGACCGGAGCAGCACGGGATTTAGTTCCGGTGAGGAAGCGCTGGCTTTGGGTCGAATCGCGGCCGACGGCACGCCGATGGTCGTAGAGCTGTTGCCCGGTTCGCTTGAGCAGGCGGATGCGCAGTGGCAGGCGGTGGAGCGACCGCGCTTTTGGCTGATTCTGGCGGTCAAGCTGGTGCTCTCCCTTGGTCTGCTGCTCTGGCTGCTCCGCCGGCCGAAGATGATTTCATCGGCCGGACGACAGGATGGCGGGGACTAGGGCTGGGGCGGCGGCAGGGTTTTGAGGCTTTCGGCCGCCTCGACGTGGCCGGCGGCGGCGGCTTTGGTCCACAGCTCGCGGGCTTTATCGATGTCGCCGGCCATGTAGGCTTTGATGCCGGCGTCGTAGCCTGCGGCGGCGAGAAAGCCGACCTTGGTCTTGGTTTCTAGTTTTGCGCGGATGACGTCGGTTGCTCCTTGGTGGCGGCGGCGTTCCTGAGCTGTTCGATCTGCGCGATGCGTTGGCGGAGTTGAGCGGCCTGCCGCGAATTCGTCCCGAGCGGGCCGTCGAGCAATTGCCGGTAGTCGGCCAGGGCCGAAGGGTAGTCCTTCAGGCGCTCGTGCACTTGCGCGCGCTGCAGGAGGAGATCGGGCGGGGGTTGACGTCTGAGAGCGATCGCGGCGTTCAGGTCGGCGAGCGCGTCTTGGTGGTCTTCCGCGCCGAGAGCCAGATAGATCGAGGCATGCAGGGCGCGTTCGCGATCGTCCGGCGGCGCGGCCTGGATGAGCGGGACGAGGCGCGCGCGCATCGCGCGGCGTTCATCGGCCGGGGCGTGGAGCTCGTTGAGCAGATTGGCCTCGAATACCGCGAGCGAGAGGCTGCGCGGGCGCAGCACCGCCATCTCTCGCATACGCCGAAGCGCGCGGGCGCGCTCGCCTTCGGCGATGTCGAGCTGTGCGAGACCGAGGTGGATCTGCGGGTGCAGGGGATCAAGGGCGATGGCGCGTTCGAGCAGGGCGCGGGCCTCGGCCCGGTCGGCGGGACGGTCTGAGAGAATCTGCGCCTTCGCGACGAGCGGCTCGATGCGCTGGGGAAAAAGCCGGATCAACTCGTCCACCGATGGGGCGAAACGCTCGGGCCGGCCGCGCGCCTCCTCCCATGCCTCGCCCAGTTGGGGCAGCGTCGTTTCAAGCGCACGGTCCGGCTCCAGCGAGGGCGTGAGCGTGGACGGGCCGACGAGGGGTATCTCGGCCGCCGCTGCAGCGCCAGCCGGGGCGGCGGTCGCGCTGGTTTGGCGGGAGGCGTTGAGCGAGGCTTGGTTGGCGGCGCGGAGCTGGTCGGTGCTCTTTTTGATGCCCTCATCCATGCGGGCGAAGATGGCGTTGACCTCGGCGCTGCGCTCCACGATCTCGGCCAGCCTTCCCTCGCGGGTGTTGGCGGCGCGGGTGCGCTCGGCGAACCTGGGGGCAAGCTTGATGGCGGCGGCGTAGGCGGCCTCGGACTCGTCGTGGCGTTTGAGCCACCAGAGGATTTCACCGCGCATGAAGTGGGCGTTGGCGAGCTGCTCGCCCTGGAGCATTTTCTTGTCCAAGAGATGATCAACCTCGGTCAGGGCCCGCTCGTGCTGCCGTGCGTAATAGAGGGCGAGCATGCGGTTGAAGCGGGCGTTTACATGTCCGGGATCGGCCTTCAGCACCGCGTCATAGTCGGCGATCGCGGCCTCGTTGTTGCGCGCGTCGTAGTGCAGGTTGCCGCGGGCGAAGTAGTGGTCGGGGGCGGCGGCGAGCTTGATCGCCTCGGTGTAGGCCGCGATGGCTTCGGGGCTGTTGCCGAGGGCGCGGGCGCGGGCGACATGGTCGTAGTCGGGGCGGCGGGCGGCCTGCCATGAGCCGATGATGTTCTGGCCCCGCGCGATGTTGCCGGCGAGCAGCTGGGGATGGGCCATGCTGTCGAAAACAAGCTCGCCCTGGTTGAAGCGGAGGGTGCGGCGGACTTGGCCGGTAAGAGGGTTCGTCTCACCGCTGAGGAGGGCGGAGTCGCGGGTGGGGTTTGCGGAGAAAGGACCAAAGACGACGCCGTTGACGACGTGGCCGCTGCCGTTGAAGCGCAGGATGCCCTCGATGCGTTGGGAGGGGCGGCCGCTTTGGCTGAAGAGACTGGCGCTGTAGGACCAGTGGCCGACGAGGGAGTCGGGGGGCGCGGCAGACGCGGCGACGGCCGTGCCCACTTGGGGCACGGGTTCCCGGTTGGCGTGGCGGGCCGCGAGGTCCCTGAATTCCTGCTGCAGGGAGGGCGGGATCAGGGCGCGGAGCGGCTCCACCGCCGCATCTCGCACCCCCATCAGCGCCTGGTAGGCGTTATAAATGTCGGTGCTGACGAGGTTGAGAAAATCATCACGGACGTAGGCGACGGCCTCGGGGTCGGAGAGCCCGGCTTGGAGCAGGGCGGTCTGGTATGCGACAAATTGGGCGCCGGCTTCGCGGCCTCGGGCGGACCCGACCGTGAGGCGAAGCCCGGCATGGGCAGCGCGATAGGCGGCGCGGAGTTGTTCGGGCGTGGCAGCGTGGCGGCGAAGGAAGAGGGCGACGTCCGGCTGGTGGCTCTGATGGAACACCTCGGGGCGCCTGGCGGAGGCGGCGAAAAACTCCTGCCAGTTCTTCGCCTCGCGGGTGACGGCGGAGAGTTCGTCCGTGGACGCGGCGGCGGGTGCGGCGGGGCGGGGAGCGGGTTTTGCCGCCACCGCGGCGGCCGGTGTAGCGGGAGGAGAAGCGGGAGTCGCGGCGACGGCGGGGCGTTGGGCTTCGGAATAAATGGCGGACCAGCCCTGGCCGGGAGAGATTTCCGGGGCGACGACGCCTTGATGGCGGCTGCGGTGCCGGCCGATTTGCGTGAGGACCTGCTTTTGGTCCGCAGTGAGCATTTCGTTGAAGAGTTCGCTCCAGGGGAGGGAGCTCACCGTGCGGGCGTCGTAGATCGCGTGGAAATCGGTTTCGATCATTTCGGCGATGATCGGTTTCACGATCGCGGCCGTGGCGGGCATCTCGAGGCCGCCGCCATAAACCGATCCGATGTAGCGGGAGAGGGCGAAGCCGCGGGCCTGGGTCGGATTCGGCTGTTTGGCGGCACGCTCGAGCTCGGTGCGGTAGCGGGTGAGTTTCTGTTCCGGAGTGAAGCGCAGGTTGTCGCGCACGCGGTCGCGCGATTCCCGCGCTTTGGTGCGGCCGGCGGCCACGACTTTTTCCCATGTTTCCAGCGAGCGGGCCACGTCGCGCACGCCGCCTGTGCCGGACTCGAGGATTTGCGCCAGTCGTTCCAAGGCATCGATGTCGCCGGTGGCGGCGGCTTTCTCGACCAAGGCCTGTCCGGCGGGCAGGTCTCGCCAGGAGGCGTAACTGTAAGAGCCGACAATCGGGCGGAAATGAAGCGAGGCCAGGCGCAACATGGCCGGGACGTCGCCGGTGTCGGCCGCCTGGCGGAAAAGCGCCAGCGCGCGGTCGCCATCCCGGTTTCCACCCTGGCCGGAGGCAATCATGTCGGCGAGCTCCTGCATGGAAAGCACGTGGCCGGCGGCGGCGGCCCACTCGAACAGGCGCCGGGCTTCGGCGTGACGGGCGGGGATCGACCGCAGCGGTTTCGCCGCGGCGTAGAGAGTGTCGGGCGGGGAGTCCGCGCGCAGGTGGGCGGTGGTGGCCGGCGGGTTCGGATTTTGCTTCTGGGCCGTCAGCGGGAGGGCGGAGAAGCCGATGACAGACACGAGCAGGGTAACGAAGGAGAGCGGGCGAATCATGTGCGGCTCCAGGGGTGGAGGGAGGAGCGCGAATAGTTTTTGGCCTTGAGCGGACAGGGCAATCAAAACGGCCAAGGGCTGCTACGCAGACTTGCGTAGGTCGCGATTGAGGTGGTTAAGGGGGGAGGAATTGCCCGGACCTCAGCGCGGTTTGGTCTCACTGAACGAAGTCGAGAAGGGGTGAGGCGGTAAGAGATCGTCGAGCGACGCTATACTGGAGAGACCGGCGGGTGCTCCGCTTGACTCGGGACAAGGCGCTGGTGTGCTGGCGGATGTGCGGTCTCAAGCGGTCGACAAAAACACGACGGAAGGCGGACGGAATGGCGCAGCGAGCGAGGTGGCAGGTGCGAACGCGCGAGACGGGATGGGGCTGGATTTGGTGGCGTTCGCGGCGGGACTCGCGGTGGCGTGGTATGGAAACTGGCCGCTGACGGCGCTCGTGTGGAGCCTGTGGTTATCGAGCCTCGTGATCGGTTACGCCTCCATCGTAACGGCGCTGGTGACTTTCGTCCGGGGGGCTGGAGATGGCGCGGCAGAGATTCGGGCAGGGATGGGAGGAGGATCGGTCGCCACGAAGGTCGTCCTGGGGGGCATCGGGATATTCATGCTGGCCTTTTTCACGGTGCACTTCGGCGGGTTTCATTGGGGGCACTCCATCTTCCTGCAGGTGTTTTTTCCGGTGGAAGGCGCCGTGGGCTCGAAGTCCTTTCCGACTGCGGCGACTTACTGGATGGTGGTGAAGCAGAACGCGTGGTTTCTGCCGCTGGCCTTGATTGCGCAACGCGACCTGTTTTGGCGCGGTTCGATTCGGTCAGGGGAGGCTCGGACGTTGAAGGAGATCCAGGCGGAGTTCGGGACCGACATGGTCGCTCCGTATAAGAACGTGGTGCGGCTGCATCTGCTGATTTTCTTTTTTGCGTTCGCGGTGTTTCTGAAGCTTCCGGCGGCGTTGATCTACGTCGTGGTTTACGCGGTTTACTTCTTTCCGTGGCGGGCGGTGAAGGGCTGGAGCACAACGAAGTCGTGAATGGAGTGCCGGCGCGGTTGCGGCGATTTTTCCGGACTTCGGCGCCGCAAGCTGTAGGGTCGTCCGGATGAGCCCCAAACTCTCCTTCATGACCGCGAACTTCGTCGCCCGGCAGCTGGGCTATCGGATGACTGAAGGCTGGATGCAGGGAGAGGATGCGACGCATGCGTGGTTTTCGCCGCGGGAGACATTTGCGGCGCGCTTCGAGGAGATACTGCTCGAGATCAAGGCGCTGGGTTTCGATGCGATCGATCTGTGGGCGGCGCATCTGCATTGGCGGTGGGCGACGCTCGGTCACATCGAAGCGGCGAAGCGATTGCTCGCGCAGCATGATCTGAAGCTTCGGTCCTATGCGGCGTGGGTGCCGGGTGGCGTGGAAGATTTGCGGGCGGCGTGTCGGTTGTGTGTCGAACTGGGGTTGCCGATCATGGCGGGAAATATCGCCGCGTGGAACACGCAGCGGGCGGAGGCGGTTGCGATCCTGCGCGAGTATGGCGTGCGGTATGCGGCGGAGAATCATCCAGAGAAAAGTGCCGACGAGATGCTCACGCGATTGGGCGAAGGCGATGACGACGTCGCGGGCATCGCGCTCGATACGGGGTGGTGTGCGACGCAGGGCTGGGATCCGGTTTCGGCGGTGAAGGAGTTGGGGCCGCGGTTGTTTGCGGTGCATTTGAAGGACGTCAAAGCGCGCCGGGAGGAGAAAACGGGACTGCCGTTCGTCGACATGGGGCACGAGACGTGTCGGCCTGGAGACGGCGTGGTGCCGGTGGAGGCGGTGCTGCGGGCGTTGCGGATGATCGATTTTCGCGGGCCGATCGCGATCGAGCATGAGCCGGAAACGTTCGATCCGCGCGAGGACGTGCGTGGAGGGCGCGAGCGGGTTGAACGCGGGTGGCAGGCGGTCGAAGTGCGGGAAAGCGCGCGGCCGTTGCGAGTGGCGGTGGTCGGTTGCGGTAATATTGCGGGCGCCTATGGCGAAGCGATGCGCGCTTACTCGCAGATCGAGATTGCGGGAGCGACCGATCTCAATCGCGAGGCGGCGGAAGCGTGGGTGAGCAAGAACGGCGGGAAGGTGTATTCGGATTTAGGAGACGTGTTGGCCGATTCGTCGGTCGAGGCGGTAGTGAACTTAACGATACAACAGGCGCACGTGGAAGTGGTCACTCGCTGCCTGGAGGCAGGAAAGCATGTGCATTCGGAGAAGCCACTCGCGTCCACGTATCGTGAGGCGAAGCAGTTGGTCGATCTCGCGGAAGCGCGAGGATTGCGGCTGAGTTGCGCGCCGGTGACGTGGTTGGGCGAGGCGCAACAAACGGCGTGGAAGCGGGTGCGCGAAGGAACGGTCGGCACGCCGCGCGTGGCTTATGCGACGGTGGATTGGGGGCGGATCGAGACGTGGCATCCGAATCCGGCGCCGTTTTATGCGGTGGGCCCGGTGTTCGATGTCGGCGTTTATCCGCTATCGTTGCTTACGGCGTGGTTTGGTCCGGTGAAAAAAGTAACGGCCGACGGAGGAATTCTGCTGCCGGATCGGGTCACGAAGGAGGGCAAACCTTTCACGACGAAAACGGAGGATTGGATCGTGGCGGCGCTGGAGTTTGCGAATGGATTTCGGACGCGGTTGACGGCGAATTTTTATGTGGGAGATCCGGCCGAGAAGCAGGCGGGGCTCGAGATTCACGGTGACAAAGGATCGATCGCGACGGCGTGGTTTGCGGCGACGGCGGAAGTGAAAGCGGGGGATTTTGGCGGCCGTTATCGGAAGGTTTTTCCGGTGCGGGAGCCGGCAGGAGAGGGCGAGTGGTATTGTGACTGGGCGGCGGGTTTGCTCGAGCTTTGGCGCGGTTTGCGGTCAGGAACACCGCATCCGACGACGGGCGCGCATGCGGCGCATGTGGTCGATGTGATGGAGTCGATTCATCGCGCGGTGCGGGAAGGGTGCGCGATTGAACTGACGAGCACGTTTCCGGCGCCGGAGCCGTTGGCGTGGGCGAAATAAAAAAGGCGGGTGATTCACCCGCCTTGAAATAGAAGGCCGTGGTCCGGCGTCGCGAAGATCAGGATTTCTTCGCGGGCAGGGCGCGCGTGGCGATTTCTTCCTTCAGCTTCGCGATGTAGGCGTCGGCGGTCATCACGCCCTCGTCGCCGCGGGCGCGGGAGCGGACGGAGACGCTGTTGGCCTCGGCTTCCTTTTGGCCGATGACGAGCGTGTAGGGCACTTTGTCCAATTCGGCGCGGCGGATCTTGGCGCCGAGTTTGTCGCTGTGTTCGTCGAGCGTGGCGCGGAGACCCTCGGCGCGGAAGCGCGAGAGGAGGTTGCGCGCGTAGTCGATCGTCTTGTCGCTGATCGGCACGAGGCGGACCTGCTCGGGCGCGAGCCACGCGGGGAAGTCGCCGGCGAAGTGTTCGATGAGCACGCCGCAGAAACGCTCCATCGAGCCGAACGGCGCGCGATGGATCATTACGGGACGATGCGGTTGGTTGTCGGCGCCGATGTAGGAGAGATCGAAGCGGACGGGGAGAACGTAATCGACCTGCACGGTGCCGAGCTGCCATTCGCGGCCGATGACGTCCTTGATGACGAAATCGATTTTCGGACCGTAGAACGCGGCTTCGCCGGGCTCTTCGGTGAACGGAACGCCGAGGGTGGCGGCGGCCTTGCGGCAGGCGTCTTCGGCGGCGTCCCACTTGGCGGGATCGCCGGTGAACTTGCTGCTGTCGGGATCGCGCAAGCCGACGCGCACGCGGTAATCCTGCATGCCGAGCGTGGTGAGGACGGTTTTGACGAGCGAGAGACAGCCGAGGATTTCCTGGGCGACCTGTTCCTCGGTGCAGAAGAGGTGGGCGTCGTCCTGGGTGAAGCCGCGGACGCGCGTCATGCCGTTGAGTTCGCCGGATTGTTCCCAGCGGTAAACGGTGCCGAACTCTGCGAGCCGCACGGGCAGGTCGCGATACGAGTGCGGCTGGGACGCGAAGATCTTGATGTGATGAGGACAGTTCATCGGCTTCAGCATGAAGCCGTCGAGGAGCTTGTCGGCGTCGAGCACGCGCTCTGCCCCGATGACTTCCTTGCCCGCGCGTTTGTTGATCTCGGCGGCGAACTGCGACGACACGCCTTCGAGGCGTGAGGTGAGTTCGGCGCACGAGCAACCTTCGCTGGCGAGCTGCGCCATGGCGTCGGGTTCGGCAAACGCGGTGAATTGCGATTCCTTGTAGTAGGGGAAGTGGCCCGAAGTCTTGTAGAGCGTGAGCTTGCCGATGTGCGGCGTGAAGACCTGCGAGTAACCCTGCTTGCGCAGCTCTTCGCTGATGAAGTTCTGCAACTCCTGGCGAATGATCGAGCCGTGCGGCGTCCAGAGGATCAGACCCTGGCCCACGTCTTCATCGATGACGAAGAGCTTCAGGTC
>JAFAAS010000142.1 GCA_023426435.1 Verrucomicrobiota bacterium
GCAAAAAAAGTGGCCAGGCACTCCACGGCACTGGGAGAACGTCGTTGCCGTTGCTACCTTCCGGTCCTGGCGGAGTTCACGCGCCTGCCCATGCATGGCACCTGGCCGACGCGCACCATGCCCCCGAACCTTTCCCACGCAAGGGTTATTTCGCCCGCCCCAACCCGAAACCCGGAACCCGAAACCCGGAACTCCAAACTCGAAACTCCGAACCCCAACGCGCCTCAGCGCGTTTCAGTCTGGCAACCGAAACCCTTCCTTCTCCCGCTTCTCCATTCGCTCGCGAAAACGCTGCCGCATCTGATTGAACAACTCCCGCTGCTCGGCATTCAGATTCACCCCGATTTCCTGGGAAAACGCATCCATCGCATTGCGATAGTTGATCGCCGCCTCCCGCCGCATCCGGTGCGTCTCCGCCTCCATCCGCTTCGCAATCGGCCGCAGCTTCTCCACCTGCTCGGGCGTGAGTCTCAGCTCGGTTTCAAACTTCGACAAAAGCCGCTCGTTCAACGGCGGCCGCTTCTCGAGCCGCTCGAACTTGATCCACCGGGACCCCAAGGTCGCGCCAAACACCACGCCCGCGGCAAACACCCCGGCGAACGCAAGCACCACTTTCCAGTTTTGGCTCATCGCAACGCTCAAGAAATGTCGAAGACCACGATGACTTCGTTTTCGTCCATCGGCATCTCATCCACCGCCGTCGCCGCGGGCGCCATGGCGTAATTCGTCGCCGCTCCCCCCACCGCCAGCAGCACCGCCGCCGCCAGCGCGCGCCATGAAAAACGTTCGAACAGCGCTCCGACGCCCTCGGTCGGCCGTCCCATCGCCAAAGCCGCCACCCGACTCGAGAAACCATACGGCGCCGCCGTGTCGCGGTCATCGCGCACCCGACGCGCCGCCGTCACCAATTTCTGCCACGCCTGGTCGTTGTGGTTCATGTTCGCTCCTTTCGTTGTAGTTCCTGAAACAGCTTCTGCAACTTCCTACGTGCCCGAAACGCCCGCACTTTCACCAACGAGGTGTTCCACCCCGTCAGCTCCTTCACCTCGGCGATCGTCTTCTGCTCGAGATCCAATAACTGCAGCACCATCCGATCCTCCGGTTTCAACTGGCCTAGCAACTTGTGCACCAGCTCATGTGCCGCCAGCGAATCGTCCGGCGCCGCCGCATTGTCGTTCGTCAACACCGCATCGAGCATGTTGGCCTCGTTCTCCGACAAATCCGCCCACCGAAACTCCGGCCTCCGCTTCTGCGCGCGCAGATGATCGATGCAGGTCGTCACCGCAATCCGCGACACCCAGTGCGGAAACGGCACCGCGCCATGATATTGATCCATGCGCGTAAACATCTTCATGAAAATCTCCTGCGCGAGATCTTCCTCCGGCACCCGCCGCGGCAATCGTGCCCGCACAATCCGAATAACCAACGGGTAGAGATGCTCCACCAGCTCGCGCGCCGCGGCTTGGTCGCCCGCACGCACCCGCTCCAAACAACCGGTGAGGTCGAAAGCGGGTTCGTCAGACATGGATAAACGAAGGCGAAATCACGCACTTCAGGCAAGACGCCCTCATATTCTGTCCGGTTACGTCTCCCAACGCCTCTTGGATTCATCGTTCCGCAATTTTTTCAACCGCGGCTCACACGTCCTCGCGCGCACTCCGGTCATGTCCCCGCTTGCGCTTCTCTCTCGCCCCGCGCCCTTGACTTCCACCTCAACGCGCCGATATCTCCACCACCTTTGATGCGAATCTTCGCCCAGGCGCTCCTTCGACTTACCACCGCGCACGATCTCTGAATCGCCGCCTAGCGGCCGATCGTGCGTTCTCGCCTGGGTTTCTCCGCCGCCTCGTTGGCCGCGTGTTTTTAGGTCTGTCATCGTCCGCATTTTAGCCTAAACCGTCTTCGCTCATGCAACCTGCTCCCGTCAGCAAATACCGCCCGTTTCCGCCCGTTCATCTGCCCAATCGCCAGTGGCCCAACCGCACGCTCACCCGCGCCCCGATCTGGTGCAGCGTCGATCTCCGGGACGGCAACCAAGCCCTCGCCCAACCCATGAGCGTCGAGGAAAAACTCGAATACTTCGACCTGCTGGTCCGCATCGGCTTCAAGGAAATCGAGGTCGGCTTCCCTTCCGCCTCGCAAATCGAATTCGATTTCTGCCGCCGCCTGATCGAGGAAAACCGCATCCCCGACGATGTCGCCATCCAGATCCTCTGCCAGTGCCGCGAGGACCTGATCACCCGTTCCCTCGAAGCCCTGCGCGGCGCGAAAAACGTCATTTTCCATCTCTACAACTCCACGTCACCCGCCCAGCGCCGCTACGTTTTCAACGCCGACAAATCCGCGATCGTCAAAATCGCCACACACGCCGTCGGCTTCCTCAAAACCCACATGGCCCCGCTGGTCGCCGCCGGGACAAATATTCGCCTCGAATACTCCCCCGAAAGCTTCACGAGCACCGAACTCGAGTTCGCCCTGGAGATTTGCGAGGCCGTCACCGACGTCTGGCAGCCCACCGTCGAAAACAAAATCATCCTCAACCTCCCCGCGACCGTCGAATACGCCACGCCCAACGTCCACGCCGACCAGATCGAATGGATGTGCACGCACCTGACGCGCCGCGACCGCACCATCGTCTCGCTGCACACGCATAACGACCGCGGCACCGGCGTCGCCGCCACCGAGCTCGCCCTGCTCGCCGGCGCCGACCGCGTCGAGGGCACGCTCTTCGGCAACGGCGAACGCACCGGCAACCTCGACATCGTCGTCGTCGCCCTGAACCTCTACACGCACGGCATCCACCCGAATCTCGATTTCTCCAACATCAACGAAATCCGCGAGGTTTACGAACGCTGCACGCGCCTCGAAGTCCCACCGCGCCAACCCTACGCCGGCGAGCTGGTCTTCACCGCGTTCAGCGGCTCGCACCAGGACGCCATCAACAAATCCTGGGCCGGCCGCGATCCGCAAAAACCGAACGATCCCTGGGACGTCCTCTACATCCCCATCGATCCCGCCGACATCGGCCGCAGCTACAAGGCCATCATTCGCATCAACAGCCAGTCCGGCAAAGGCGGCGTCGCCTACGTCCTCGATCACGAATTCGGCTACCAACTGCCGAAAGCGATGCACAAGGAGATCGGCAAAATCATCAACGACCTCGCCGACACCTGCGGCCGCGAACTCACCGCCGCCGAGATCCACGACGCTTTCCAACGCGAATATCTCGACCGAGCCTCGCCGGTGCGCCTCGAACATTTCAAATCCCTCGAACGCGACGGCGCCGTCACCTGCACCGCGCGCATCAGCATCGATGGCCAACTCGTCGAGCTCACCGCCGAAGGCAACGGGCCGATCGACGCCTTCGTTCGCGCCCTGAGCGACACGACGCTGCCGAAATTCGAAGTGCTCAGCTACTCCGAACACTCGCTCGGCAAAGGCGCCGAAGCCCGCGCGGTCTCGTATATCCAAATCAAAACCGCTCGCGGCCAATCGCTCTTCGGCGCCGGCACCGACACCAACATCGAGCTCGCCTCCATCAAAGCCATCGTCAGCGCCCTCAACCGCACCCTGGCGAGATGATCCCATGTAGGGCGGGGTCGATCCCAACCCCGCCCTACACGCGATCCCCCTCACTCTCCAAACTCCAACCTCCGCCCTAAAAACGGCAGCACGCGCGCCGCGAATCTTCCGTCCTCCGTCCAGGTTTTATCCCACGGCCCACCCGTGTATTCCTCGGCCTCATGCTCCACACCGAGGTCTTCGAGCAGCTGGCTGAAGAGCCGATTCGATTTCACGTGCGCTTGCGTCGGATCGAAGCGCCCCCAGTCCAAAGCGAGCCCGCGCATCGTCCGCAGATTCGCCGCCGATTCCGACAACGTCTCCTCCAACAGGAACGCCTGCTTCGCCCGCAGCGTGTTCTCAACATGCAGCCGGGGCTCGCCGTCCTGCAATTCGAACGGAAAATCGCAGTAGAACGGCGGTCGGTCCACGTTCGAGAGAAACGCCTGGCTGATCGCCAGGAAGATCCACGTGCGTCCGCCGCTTCGAACCTCGTCGACGCTTTTGGCCCGGAGAATTTCGCCCCAGTTCACGTCCAAGCGCGCCCACGACGCTTCGCCATTGCCCGTCGCCACCGGATGCAGCGCATACGCCACGCTAAACATTTCGCCATGCACCATCGCCAACTTCAACGCCCCGCGGCCGCCGAAAAAATCGCCCACCACGGCGCGACTCTCACGCCGCGGGAGCGTGCGGAATTTCCCATCGATGAAGGGCACGAGTTCGCGCACCGCGAAATCCAACCAGCGGCCGGTCACAGGTGAGTTTTCATACAGGCTCCCGGTCGTCGGCGTCGTGAAGTTCGCCGCAACGAAGATGAATTCCTTCGTCACACCCGCATCAAACGCTCGTTCGAGCAACCGCACCAAGTTCCCGTCCGCAAACATCTGGTCGGGACTCCAAAAGGTGTTGTGCAGGTAATACACGACCGGATACCGGCGCTCCGATCGCTCGTAACCGGGCGGAAGGTAAACTTTCACCTGCCGCGTGACGTCGAGCCCGATCCGGTTTTCGCGCAACACGTCCGATTCAATCCGTTCCTCAACCACGCTCCCGCGCTCCGCCGAAATCCCGAGCAGCGGCAGCACCCAACTCAGAGCCAAGGCCGCCAGCCATCGCTCACCCACGCCCGCGTTAAGAATAAATCCAAGATAACGTTTCATGGCGCGATCTGCGTTTCGCCGCCAAATGCGGACATCGTCGCCAAAGCCGTTGTCAACGCGGCCAGGAGCAGCCGCCGAGTAATCGATTTCATGAGGGGGAATGGAGTTGTTTTCACTTCCTCCGGTCCGGCGTCGTGCCGGGCGCTCGGGGAAGCGCGGCGAGACTACTCCCCTCCGTTCTCGCCGTCGTCCGATCCGGTCGGCTCGAACGCCACGCGATCGGTTCGAACCCTATTTCTCCCCGGAGCCCGCGTCTTTCGCCGTCCTGAACTCCGTCGGCGTCATTCCCGCCTGCTGCCGAAACGCCGTGTTGAAGGTCGATTTCGCGTTGAATCCCACCGCGAGCGCGATCTCCAAGACCGTTTGGCCCGGCGATGCACACAACAACCGCTTCGCCTCGTCGATACGATGGCGGTTCACAAATTCATAAAAACTCGCGCTGAAGTCCTGGTTGATCACCTGCGACACATAGTGCGCCTTTTCCTTCAACGCCGCGCTGAGCGACCGGAGATTCAGCAAACTATCGGCATACAATCTTTCCTCGGTCATCGCGCGATCGAGCTTCTGCTTGATTCGCTCGCGCATCGCCGGCGTCAGTGCCGATCGCGCGTATTTCGTCCCCGCCGACGCCACCTTCTCTTCGCTCTGCGGCGGCTCGTCTCCCGCGACGCTTCCCGGCGCCGATTCGCCCGCCCGCCGCACGATCGCATAGATCGCTGCCACCGTCACACTCACTTCCGCCAGCGCGAACCACGGCCCGAAATCCAATCGGTGTCCGATAAACGCACAGTGCAGCGTTCGCCCGAGCCCCACCACCCACGTCACACACACGATCGCCAACGCCAGCTGCAATCTCCGCAGTTCCGGCACATCGCCTCGCGTCTCGAGCGCTCGTTCGACAAGTAACTTCCGACAACGAACAAGAAAATGCGGCACCTGCCACGCGAAGATTCCGATGCATCCCAGCATCCCCGCGTGGACGATTCGGGCATGCGCCCGACTGATCGGCTCCTCGGGATCCACATACGTTATTCCGCCGTGTGCCGACTCCATCAACGGCAGCGTGAGCAGCATCCCCGCGCCAATCAGCCAGAACTGCCGCCTTCCCAGCATCGCCCACGAGGGTCGCACGCCTTCGACAATTTCCTTCACCGCCAGCCAAAGGCACGGCGCGATCACCAACGAGATCCCCATGCGCAGTCCCAACCACAACGCTTTGAACGGCGCGTCTTCGTGCCCCATCAACAATTCGAGCCCAAACGCCACTCCCTCGATCGCGAGAAACAGCGTGAAATAATCCACCGCGCGATCCGACGCCCGCCGTTTCCCGCGCAAGATCCCCGCCGAGAAAACACACAGCGCAAACGCCGCCGTATAAAGTGAGCTTTGAAGAGCGTTCATCGGATCCGCCGCGCTGACCGCGACAAAATGGACAAGAATGCTTCCCCGCGGCGATTCGTTTCTGTCCGCGATTAGCGACCGGAATCACCCTCGCGGCGGCGGTGAATCCGGTTGTAGGAACCATTCCACGGGGGCAAAGTCCGCAATCTCCCGATTCTTTCCCTCACGAATTCACATGTCTAAATCCGACGTCCTCCAACGCCTCAAAGCCGTCAAAGTCATCGCTCTCATTCGCGCCGACAGCTCCGCCAGCCTCGTCGATTGCGCCAAAGCCCTCGCCGCCGGCGGTCTCAACGCCATCGAGCTCACCATGACCACGCCCGGCGCCCTCGAAATGACCGCCAAGGTCTCGCGCGAACTGCCGGACCTGCTCCTCGGACTCGGCACCGTGCTCGACGCCGAAACCGCCCGCGCCGGTATCGCGGCCGGCGCAAAGTTCATCGTCACGCCCGCCGTTCGCCCCGCCGTCATCGAAGCCTGCCGCGAAGCCGGCGTGCCGATCCTCTGCGGCGCACTCACGCCGACCGAAGCGATCACGGCCTGGGAACTCGGCGCCGACGTCATCAAAATTTTCCCCGCCGAATTCTTCGGGCCCGCCTACATCAAGTCGCTCAAAGCGCCTTTCCCGCAGCTTCAACTTCTCCCCACCGGCGGCGTCACACCGGAAACCGTCGGCGATTTCCTCAAGGCCGGCGCTTTCGCCACCGCCGCCGGCAGCGCCCTCGTTTCCGCCGCCGCACTCAAGAGCGGCGACTGGTCCAGCATCACCGCACGCGCCCGCGAATTCGTCGCCGCCGCCAACGCGACGAAATAATCCTCGCAAAGAGAGTCGAACCTCGCGCCGTTCCGCACCCCCGCGACGGCCGCTCACCCCACGCTCAACGCGCACGCCTCGTCTTCCTCGGTGCGTGCGGCAAACTCCACGGCCCTCCTCGCGTGAGCCCTTGCTTCCATCGCGGTTGGAAGTGACGCGCCGTCGCACCACAATCCTTCCACGGTCGTGGTCGTCGGCACGTCCGCCGGCCCGAAAACATTCTGCTGCATCAATCCGACGAGCATCTCCGCGGCGACTTCGCCCACGCGCTCGTCCCGCTGCCGCACCCCCGCGATCCGAGGATCGGAGTGCGCCGCAAACACGTCCACAAATCCGAAGTCTCGCGGCACCGCCAAGCCGAGCTCGCTGAGCCGCTCGCCAAGTAGAATGTGCGAGCTCAACAACACCTGCGGCCGCTGGCTCCGCACCCAGCTCTGCAAACGCCCGCAGTCCTGCTCGCTCGCGCGACCATCGGCGTCCGGCGCTCCGCAATAGAGTATCGGCACCCGGTGTTGCGGCAGCAGCCGATTACGCTCCATCAAAAACGCGGTCGAGATCCCCAAGTCCACCGCCTCGTCCCAACGCTTCGGCAGCACGAGACCGATCCGCTCATACCCCAGCGCCCGCGCCTTCTGCATCGCGGTGCGGATCGCACCCAGCTGATCGCTCATCACGCGGTGCAGCGATGGCGTCGCGGGGAAACAACCGATCTTCACCGCGCTCACGCGCGACCAGTCGAACTCCGCCAACCCATCGACGCCCGGCTGGTGCGACGCGAGTAGCGCCCCCGTGATCCCGCGATGAAAGAGCACGCTGCTCAATCGCCGCGCCGTCATCCCCGGTTCGCCCAGCCAGAAATGCTCCAGCTGATAACCAAACTGCGCCGCTTTCCGCATCGCCCCCGCGTAAAAATCCGCCTGCGCCGGCACACACTGCCAACCCCAACGGCTTTCCCAATTCGTGATATAAGCGATGGTATCGCGGCGCTCAGGAGCGGCGCGGCCTTTGCGATAGGCGACCAACGCCTGCAAAGCAGGATCGCGATGATACCCCATCTCCTTCGCCAGGGTCTGAATGCGCTGCCGCGTGGCTTCCGGAATCGTAGGGCTATTCCGCAACGCGAGGGAAACGGTCGTGTTGTGCACCCCCGCCGCGCGCGCGATATCGCATTGCGTGATGCGATGGGGAATCGAAGAAGAAGCACCGGGCTCAGGCGAAACGCTCATGGCTTGTTCCTGGTTTCAAGTTCGTGCGCAGTTCGGTCACGGCAAAGCTTCGCTCCTCGCATCGAGAAACAGCCCGCCCCCACCGCACACGCCGGCTTCGGTCCTCGTGCTGAAACGGCGCCAACAGAGATGAAATCATGGGGGTCCTGACTCAGTCGCGGTGCAAACATGGGCCACATCCTAGACGGACCATTCGCTCATTTCCGTTAAACCCACCCGCCGCGGAACGCGCGACCACCTCGCCCGCCTCCCTTTTCTGCTCAAAAACAAAAAAGCCGGCCCCCACGAGGGCCGGCTCGATAATCCAAATGACGTTAACTTAGAACGAGAACGTATTCGTCAACAGCCACTGCTCGGAGGGCGCAATACGAGCAGCCGCCCAAGTCCGGCCATCCGGCTGGACCGAGATCGGGATCAGTTCGTCGCCCTGGCCCACGTTGTAAACGTTGAGCTGAATCCGCCAGTTGATCTTCTCGGTGAGCTTCCGCTCGTAGCTCACCCACAGGTCGAGCGCCTTTTCCGCCGGACCATAGAACGGTTTCGAAAGGTCGAAACTCGCCAGGTTCGGGTTGTTCGGATCCGGAATCGTGGGGTAGCCGATGACCACCTTGTCCTGCCAGCGATAACCCGCACCGATGCCAACGCCGCGCATGAAGCCCTGGTCGAACAGGTAGTTCGTGACGACGTTGTAGCGCCATTTGCGCAGCTCCGACGCCGCTGTGTTTTCTTGGAGCTTGAGCAGCGTGTATTGACCGCGCCAGCCAGCCCAAGCCGCACGCAACTCGTTGCCGGCCGAATAGTCGGAGTTGAACCGGACCAAATCGCCGCCAGGGCCGGCCATCAGAGTGTCGAGCTCGGCGACGAGTTCATCCAACAGCGAGCCACCCACATTGGAGCGGACCGCTTCGGACTTCGCCGCGTTGATCGCGATGCGCCAGTTCCGCAACGGATTGGCCGTGAGCTCGAACTCGTAACCCTTCGATTTCGTGTCGGCCGTCACCGCAAACCCTTGGAGGTCCGGATTGCCGCGATAATCATAGACGCTCGCGGGATCCGGCTGGATCGGGTTTGCTTCATACTGGCCGCGCGTCTGGAGCGCTCCTTGCGTTGTGGGCCCGGGACCGTAGTTCCACGCTGAGAAGTAGCCGCGGTCGTTCAGCCAAACTTGGAAGTTGTTGATCGCCGCGATCGAAGCGTCGCGACGGGCATCGGCCTCTTCCTGCGTTTCCAACTTCACTGCACCCGCCGGCAAGCGCGGATCGCCCGCCGGAATGTTGCCCGACGCGATCGGACGACCGTTTGCACCGAGCCAGACCGCATCCCACATATAGCGAACGCCGGAGTAATGCCGCGTATCCGTCTGGCCGGCCGTGTTCCAGTTATAGCCCGACATGTAGTAGGTCTTGATATTACGCCAGTTTATGGCGTCCTTGATGGTGCCGGTGAGGCTGCCTTGACTCGTGCTCAACGAGAGCGGAGTGCTGGCTCCGGCCAGGCTGGTTTCATACTTGATCGCCCGGAAGGAATACCTGTCGTCCTTCGTCGAGAGGAGCACGCCGTATTCTTTCGTCGCGCCGGTCGGGTTCGCAATCGAACCGCCATAGATATCGCGGCGAACGTCCGTCACTTGGAAGTTGCTCGATTTGTTATACGAAAGGCTGACATTGATCGGGAGAAAATCATTTTCCCCGAGCAGCTTGTTGAGGTGCACCACCAAGCCGCCCGATGTCGAGTGATCCTTGAAGATCTGCGTCGTCGGGAACGCGTCGGGCAGCCGATAAACATCAGGATTGATGTTGAGCGCCCCACGGCTGGCAGCTCCGCCCGGAAGCGCCGTCACACCCTTGCTTTTGACCTCGTCATAACGCCAGCCGAGGGTCGGCACGATGGCATCGTTCCACAGGTAGCCCTGCCAGGTTCCGGCGTAAGACTTCGTCACGCGCAAGGTCTTCGCCGCTGCGGTGAGGAGGCTTAGATCTTCGCCGTCATTATAGCGGAGCAGCTCATTGTGGAAGTTGCTGTTCCAGCCGACATAGTTGGCGGGATTCGAAACCTGCGTGAGCTGGGTCGTGGCGGGCACGCCGTTGGCATCCGTCCCCGGGATGCCCACGAAGATCGGAATCGGGTTGGCCAGCGTGCTGCCGTTCGGGCGCGTGTCCCGCAACGACGCCGGCACATCCCAGGGATCCAGATGGGAAACGCCCGGCTGCGGCCTCCACGTCGACTCGAATTGATAGATGTTTCCATCCTGCAGCGTCACATCGGAAGTAATACGCGAGATATTGGCACCGGACGCCGTGCTTGCGTTCCTCAACGTCGAACCGAGATAGATGACCGCCACCGGTGGCAGGTTTTGGAAGCCGTCGGGGTTACCCTGCAGCTTGAACGACGCGTAGGCGGCGGAGTTCGCATGCATCTGCCAGCTCCGGTTTTCGGTATAGTATTTTTCGTCGCTATAGACGCCATTGAACCGATGCTTCCCGATAAGCTTCGCCAGGAAACTTTCCTGATCGAAGAAGTCGGAAGCGCGCAATTCGCCGAACAGCGAACCGCGCATATAACGACGGTCGCTCTCGTAGGAGCTGCCGCGGCCCGGGCCGCCAGCGATAAAGGGGCGCCCGTAATTCGGATTCGCCACACCCGCATTGGCGGAATTGGTGGGCCCCACCACGTAGTCTTGGAAGTTCTGCAGGATATCGACGTTGATCGTGGGATTGCCGACGAGCGCTTCGCCGCCGCGTTTGTATTTCTGGCGGTCGTAGATGAGCTGAACACCGAGACGATCGTCGAACGCCGTCTGGCTGAGATCGAAGTTATAAGCATTCCACTTCTCGAACTCCGACTTCGTCGGGCCATCGATCAGGTTGTTATAGAAATCGAAGACCGTCGGATCGCTCAGAGTAGCATCGCGGTATTGACCATATTGATAGTTGGGCAGGCGCGCGTTGGTGGCGAAGCCGCTCAACGTGTTCAGGCGTGAAAACGCATCCGCATATCGCATGCCGACGAGATTGACACCCGTGCCTTGCGGCACGCCCGAGGTATTGAGCGCCCCCGTGTTCACGAAACCGCCGTAAATGCGATAGAGCTGATTGCTCGTGCCATCGATGAACCAAATCGGCTGCTGCTGATTCGCGTAGCCAGCCACCCACGGGCTAAAGGTGTTGCCCGCGGAACCGATCTGGTAGCCGTTGAGCACGGAGAACTTGCCCATCCCGCTATTCAGATCCCGGGCTTCCGGACTGGCCGCATCGGGGCGGAACCACGCCGTGATGCTGTCGTAGGGAGGAAGAATGCGCGGGCGATTGGCCTTGATGTCGCCGTTCTCGAACTTCGCCTTGAAACTCGTGCGAAAATCGCGGCGGCTGAAGAGCTGCGGATCGAACCGAATCGTGCCGAACACGCGCCGGTCATCCTGCCAGGCTCCTTCCTGCTGGTATTTGCGATCGTCCCACATGCCGTCGAGACGAATGGCCAGCACATTGTCGATGATCTCTTGATTGATATCGATGCTGCCGCGAAGGGTTCCATAGGAGCCCGTGCGAGCCTCGACCGAGCCGAAGTTGCGAAACTCGGCGTTGTTCGTGGAGCCATTGACAATACCCGCCGGGCTTCCGAGTCCGAACAGGATCGCGTTTGGCCCGCGCTGAATGTCGACGCGACCGACGTTGAAGGTGTCCCACGGAATGTCCGTGACGAAGAAATCGCGCGTGTTGTCCGGAACGTCCAAGCCGCGCACGCGCGCGCCGAGCGACGGGTTGCGCAAGGTCGACGTCTCATCGGGGCTGGTGCCATTGCCCAAGCCCGCGTAAGTGCCGCGAGTGCCGGCGACTTCAGCATTGGTGGTGTATTGGAGCAGAGTGCTGCTGTCGGTCGCACCGACGTCCTGCATAAACTCTCTCGTGATCACCTGGATCGCCGAGCCCACGTCCGCAAGGTTCGTGCGGATGCGGGTGCCAGCGAGCGTTTGCGTCGCTTGATATCCTCTGTCGGTCTCCGCCCTTACTTCGAAGGGTGAGAGTTGAACGATTTCATCGTCCGTTCCCAAATCAGCCGGTTGAGCGGCTTGGGCGTATAGTCCGGGAGCAACGGCAGATGCCGTCAGCGCCAGGACGCCTAGCGTGTATCGTTTGTTCATGGTTTGGTTTGTTAGTCAGGCCGACCCTCTCCATCCGGCGACGCGCCATCGTCGCATGCGACGAGGGGCAAACCGAACAGACAGGGGCCCGCGGTGGGTCCGCGGATTTCGGCGGATGTTTTGAAGCGCCCCCCGCTTCCCCTCCGCAACAGGCCGTTCATTCTGACCTCAGAGTAACCGCCAGCGCCTTGAAAGATCGTCATCGCTTGCTCGGCCACGTCGTTTCGCAAACCCGCAACTACAAACCGTTCCCAAGTCACAAAAGACTCGACTCATGCTCGCACGCGGCAAATTCCTGAACCGTTCGCCGCGCCCCACACCATGCCGAACAACCCCGAATCCGACCGTTGGTTCCGCGAGGAAGTCCAGGTTCATCAGGACTCGCTGCGCGCATGGCTCCGTGCGCGTTTCCCGGGACTGAGCGACTGCGACAACATCGTGCAGGAGTCGCTCACCCGCGTCTGGCGCACCCGCGGCAGGCAGGAAATCTCCGCGGCGCGCGCCCTGCTCTACACCACCGCGCACAACCTCGCCGTCGACCAACTCCGCCGCCAGAAGATCGTGCCGATCGAGTCGATAACGGAATTGGCCGACTTGCCCGTCTACGAAGAAAGCCCTTCACCCGCCGAATCGACCGCCCTCCATCAGGAACTCGAACTTTTGACTCAAGCCATCCAATCGCTGCCCGAGAAATGCCGCCAGGTGCTGACCTTGCGAAAGATCTACGGCCTCTCCCAAAAGGAGATCGCCGCGCAACTCGGCATCAGCGAACACACCGTCGAAGCCCAGGTGGGCAATGGCATGCGTCGTTGCGCCGCTTACCTCGCCGGACTCGGTCTCCCTTGATCCGTGGAAACGCCCGATCCCAGCGCCTCCCCCGCCGAACTCGCCGCCGCTCAATGGCTCGCGCGGCGCGATCGTGGCCTTTCCCCGGCCGAACAAGACACCTACTTTCAATGGCTGCGCGAAAGCCCCGCGCACGGCTCGGCCATCGCCCGTCTCGAAGAAAGCTGGCGACGCCTCGATGCTCTCCGCGAGTGGCGCCCGGCGCACAGCGCACAGCCCAACCCCGATTTGCTCGCTCCGCGTCCGCCCCGCCGCTGGCTCATTCCTTCCATCCTCGCGACCGCGGCAGCGTTCGCCTTGGTCGCGTTTGTTACGTGGCCGCGCCTGGCGCCCGCGCCGACCGCTCCTCGCGGCGCCGCCGTCCTTCACCCCGGCCCGGAACGCATGACGCTCGACGACGGCTCCCTCGTCGAGCTCAACACCGGCGCTGAGATCGCCGTGGAGTTCACCGCCACGCAACGCTCCGTTCGTCTCGTGCGCGGTCAGGCGCATTTCACCGTCGCGAAGGACGCCTCCCGCCCGTTTGTCGTCGCCGCCGACACGTTCGAGGTCCGCGCCGTCGGCACCGCATTTTCCGTTCTCGTCGACGATCACGCGCTCTCCGTCCTCGTCACCGAAGGCAAGGTGCAACTCGACGAATTACGACGCGACACCTTCGACTCCGCGCCACCCAAGGTCGCCGTCCCTCTGACCGCCGGCCAGAAAGCGATCGTGCGCCTCGATCCGCAAGGCGATCCCGCTTCGCGTCTTCGCCTCCGCGAGCTCACCCCCAGCGAGGTCGAGACCGCGCTCGCCTGGCAGCGCATGCGTTTGGAGTTCGTCGACCTCGCCCTCCACGACGTGGTCAACGAATTCAACCGCTACAACAGCCGCAAACTCGTGATCGGCAACGACGACACCGGACAGGTTCGCATCGCCGGCAGTTTCCGCGCCGACAATGTCGAAGCCTTCGTTCGCCTGCTCGATGCCGCCTTCGACATCGACGCACAGCCGCGGGGCAACGAGCTCGTCCTCTTCCGCCGCCCCTGAACGCTCCCGTGCGCGGCACAAGAGGCGCATCCTGCGTTCCTCGAAGCGCCAGCTTCGACCCCGCGGCGACCTTCGCCGGGCCCAAATTTCTTTGCGCTTCGCCCCTCGCGTGGATTGCGTAAGCCACTCCGTGAAACTGGCGCCGATCCTCACCCCCGAGCGCCCGCGGATCGCTACGTTGAACCCATGTTGACCCCAAGAGCCTTCAGCCGCGTCTCCTTCGCACGGCTGCTACTCTGCCTCTCGGCGATCGCATGGGTTTTGTTTGTCCAGACCGACGCCCGCGCCGCCAACGGCGAGACGCAGTTCGACATCCCTCGCGGCGAAGCCTCGCACACGCTGCGCCTGTTCTCACAACAGACCGGCCTCCAGATTCTCTACCCGCCCGAACAGGTGCGCGGCGTTCGCACCCACGCCGTCCGCGGCACCTACCTTCCGCTCAACGCCCTCGCACTCATGCTCGAGGGAACCGCGCTTTCGATCGTTTACGATGACGAGGTCGACGCCGTCGCGATTCGCGCGCAGCCGCCTCTCCCCAGCCGCCTCCGTTCCGTTCCGCGCCCATCGTCGTCACCGCCGGAATCCGTCTCCGCCCACAACGATCACATCGTCGTGCTCTCGCCTTTCGACGTTCGCAGTCACGCCGACGTCGGCTACAAAGCCGCCAACACCTCCGCCGCCACGCGAATGGCCGTGCCCGTCCACGACCTGCCGATGAGCGTCACCGTTTTGACCGAGGCGTTCATCGACGATCAAAAAGCCTACGATCTCTACGACGTCGTCAAATGGGCCTCCGGCGTCCACCAGGACAACGTCTCCCCCCAAGGCTGGGCCCGCTACAACGTCCGCGGTTTCAGCTCTCCCGCCGCCATCCAGCGCAACGGCTTCGGCTCCTTCCGTTTCATCGACACCACCAACATCGCTCGCATCGAGGTCGTCAAAGGCCCCGCCTCCCTCCTCTACGGCCAGCTGAATCCCGGCGGCGTGATCAACTACATCACCAAACGTCCGGAAAACACCCGCTCCATCCGCCTGAGCGCCGGCGTCGGCGACCGCGGTTTCTCCCGCGCTGTGATCGACGCCACCGGCCCGCTCCCAGGCACCGACGAACAACTGCTCTATCGCGCGATCGCGATGACCGAAAACATCCAGCAGTTCCAGCAACACGGCGAGGGCCACAAATACCTCTTCGCTCCCAGCGCCACATGGAAAATCTCCGACCACACCGCGCTCACATTGGAGTTCGAACACTTCGAACGCCGCGAAGACATGATCACCGGCGGCGTCGTCCTGCGCTACGAGGGCGGAATCCCGCGCCGTCCATATCCCGATCTTCCGTGGGACTTCAGCTACGCCGGCGAGGGCGACTTCCAGGATTTCGTCTCCGACGCGATCTCCGCGGAACTCACCACCCGGCTCGGCGAGCACGTGAACATCCGCGCCGCCTATCTCGACGCATGGTGGGATCAAGAATGGCGCGCCACCGGCCAGGGCGGCACCGGGCTGCTCGCGCAATCCTTCATCGATGCCTACTACCCTCCGTCGCGCGGCCTCACATCCGCCGACGCCATGTATCGGCGCAATCGCTGGGAACGCCAACGCGGCAGCGAGCGCACCGCCCAGATCGACGCCGTCACGAAGCTAGAGCTCGCCGGGGTGAAGGTCGATCTGCTCGTCGGCTATAAACACAACTTCGACACCCGCTTTCGCTCCGAACAAAAGAACAATCCCAACATCGCCGGCCATCCCGCGTATCTGAAACCTTGGGACTTGCGCGATCCGAGCACGTGGGAACGCGAGGTTCCCTTCGGCGTCGACTCCCTTGTGCTCGCCGCCAGCAACCGCAGCTCGAGCACCAACTCTTCGCTCGCCAGCATCCTCTCGGCTTCGGCTTTCGACGACCGCGTGAAGTTGCTCGGCGGATACGCCTGGCACCGTGTCGCCAACGATCCCACGCGCAATCTCCTCGCCGGCAGCGCCACACCCGGCTCGGTCCGCACCGCCGGCGTGCCGCAGGCAGGCGCGCTCGTCACGGTCGCAAAGGGCATTTCCGCCTACGCCTCCTACAGCGAATCCTTCCTCGCCAACACCAACATGCTGCGCGTGAACAACGTTCCCACCGTTCCCGCCGCTCCGTCCGTCGGCCGCGGCATCGAGGCCGGATTCAAATTCGACCTGCTCGACGGTCGCATCTCCGGCACCGCCTCCGTTTACCGTATCCGCGCACACCCTACCGGTATCATCATTGTCACGACCGGCCTCGATTCCTCCGGCACCACGCTGTTCAGCGACATCCAGGGCGGTTCTCAGCTCAGCGAGGGTTTCGAGTTCGACCTGATCCTTTCTCCGACGGAAAACTTCCAGCTGATCGCCACTTTCAACCGCGGCGACGCGATCTACGAACGACACCCGACCAACCCCGCCCTGAACCGCACGCCTCTCGTCGCCACGCCCGAAAAGGCGTTCAATCTCTGGGCGAAATACCTCTTCGTGAACGGGCCGCTGCGCGGCTTCACCGTCGCGGGCGGCACCAACTACGTCGGCAGCATGTCCTACGTCGGCAACAATCCCCACGAACGCTTCCCTTCCTATTTCACGTTGGACGCCACCATCGGCTATCGTTTCCGCGCGTTCGGTCGGCCTTGGGAAGCGGAATGCACCGTGAAGAACATCACCGACGAACGCTACTACGCGTCCGCCACGAGTTGGGGATTCCCCCGCCACACGCTCCTCACGCTCACCACGCGTTTCTGAGCGCCATGGCTCCGCCGCCGCTTAAAGCGACGATTCCGCCCGAACGCTGACTCGATAATGCCGCACCTCACTGGGCGTCACGCCATGCACCGCCTTGAAGCAGCGCGCGAAATGATACGGATCGGAAAATCCGACGCGCTCCGCCGCCTCTTTCACGAGTCCGCCCGAATCGACGAGATACTCGGCCGCGAGCGCCATCTTTCGCCGCAGCAAAAACTGATACGGGCTCGTGCGCTGAAACCGCCGAAAAAGCCGGCACACGCTCTCCGGCGCCAAATTCACCGTCCGCGCAATCTCATCCAACGAGCTCAGCGTCTCCGCCTGCGCCTCGATCGCCGCCCGACAACGAAGAAAGTTTTCCCTCGCGCGTTCATCCCCCGACCTCGCCTCCCCCGTCGCATCCGCGCTCTTCAGCAGGAGCAACTCCACCAGCTTCAAACAGATCGCCGCCGCCTGCGGGCTCTGCCGCTGCCCTTCGTGAATGATGTCTTCCGCAATCGTGAGCACCTCCGCCGGAGCTCCGAAGCGCCGCACCGTCCCGCCGGGCAACCCCGCCGAAGCGAGTTGCGCGCCGACTTGGCGGCCGGCGAGCGCGAAGAAAAATTTCACCAACGGCCTCTCCGGATCCGTGCGGATCCAACAACTCATCTGCGGAGTGTAAGAGTAAATCGATCCCGGGCCGATCGGATGCTCGCGCGACTTCCCCAGCCGAACCGCCCCGCGGCCTTCCGCCACGTATTCGAGAACGTGAAACGGATAACCCCGGCGATCGACCAGATAGTCGGGCGCACATTCTTCCCGCCCCGCCAGCGCCATCGCCCACTTCGTCTGCTTCGACGGTGCGAAGTTGAAGAACACATAACGCGAGCCCGCGACCCGCGCCGCCAAAAAGCGTTCGGGAATCCGGGGAAGCGGAAACGAAGCACGAGACAACATGATCGGGGAAAGGCTGGCTACGGTTAACATTCTCCATTAGTCGGGCAGGATTGTCCATTCCGGTTCTCCCGCGTCACAGTTACAATAACCACGATCCAAACGCCCCGCCCCTGGTTAACAATATCTAGTCATGTCTCGCACCTCTCGTCGTTCCCTCCGCCGCGTCCTGCTCGTCGCCAATGGCGACCTTCGCCAGTCCGCCAACGAAAAATGCTGGCCCGCTCAAGCGGCCATGGAAAAGCAGCTCGCCGCCGCACTCGCCCACCACGGCGTGGAGCTCGTCCGCGCTCATCCCTACAAATCGCGCCAGAAACACGGTTTCATCAGCTCGCAAAAAGAGGGCATGGAGGTGTTCGCTGACATCGACCCGACTGCGCCTCTCATCGTCGCGGAGAGCGTGTGGCAATACTCTCACCACATTCTGCACGGGCTCATTTCTCATCGCGGCCCGATCCTTACCGTCGCCAACTGGTCCGGCACATGGCCAGGCCTGGTGGGCATGTTGAACCTCAACGGCTCTCTCACCAAAGCAGGTGTCAACTACTCGACACTCTGGAGCGAGGATTTCACCGACGCGTTTTTCCAAAAGGGTCTCGCCACCTGGCTCGAGACCGGCCGCGTGCGCCACGCCACCCGCCACGTGAAACCTCTGGCCGGTTGCAGCGTGCCGACAAAAGCGCGTCGCCTCGCCGCCGAACTCGCGAACGAGCTCCGCACCCGCAAGGCCATCATGGGCGTTTTCGACGAGGGCTGCATGGGCATGTATAACGCCATCATCCCCGACGAACTGCTGTTCCGCACCGGCGTTTACAAAGAGCGTCTCTCTCAATCCGCGCTCTACTACGCCGCGACGCAGGTGCCCGAAACCGAAGCGCGCGCCGTTTACGACTGGCTCGTCAAAAAGGGCATGAAGTTCCACCTCGGCCCGAACGAGGAAACCGATCTCACCGAAAACCAGGTGCTCTGGCAGTGCCGCACCTACATCGCCGCGCTGTGCCTCGCCGACGAGTTTGGCTGCGATACGATCGGCATCCAATACCAGCAGGGTCTGAAAGACCTCCTGCCCGCGTCCGATCTCGTCGAGGGCATTCTCAACAACGCCGACCGGCCGCCCGTGAAAAACGCCGCCGGCCGCACCATTCGCCCGGGTCAACCGCTCCCGCACTTCAACGAGGTCGACGAATGCGCCGGACTCGACGGCCTGCTCACTCAGCGCGTGCATCGCGCCCTCGCGCAACCGGTCGAAAACACGCTGCACGATCTGCGCTGGGGCGACTTCGATCGCAGCGGCACGACCGAGGATTACGTGTGGGTGTTTCTCATCTCCGGCAGCGCGCCGCCCGCGCATCATATCGGTGGATACAAGGGCACCGACTCCCATCGCCAGCCCCCGATGTATTTCCGCCTCGGCGGTGGCACCGTGCGCGGCATCGCCAAACCCGGCGAGATCGTCTGGAGCCGCGTCTTCGTCGAAAACGGCAAACTCAAGATGGATCTCGGCCGCGCCAAGGTCATCACGCTCCCCGCCGAAGAAACCGAGCGCCGCTGGCAGGAAACCACTCCGCAATGGCCGATCATGCACGCGGTCACTTACGGCGTCTCGCGCGATCAAATGATGGCCCGACACAAGGCAAACCACATCCAGGTGGTTTACGCGAACTCCGCCGCCGAAGCCGATCTCGCGCTCTACACCAAGGCCGCGCTCGCCGCCGAACTCGGCCTCGAGGTTTCGCTCTGCGGCACGAAAGCCGACGGCAAATCTTTCTAACGTGAGCTCCGACTCCCCCGCACTCGCGCCCCTGCTCGGACTCTCGCACGAACTCGGCCGCGAGGATCGCCGTCTCGCGATTCTCGGCGAGGGCAACACCTCCGCGCGAACCGGAGACGACACCTTTCTCGTGAAAGCGAGCGGCTCCAATCTCGCCACGCTCGCACCGGCCGGCGTCACCGCCTGCCACGCCGCTCCGCTGCTGAAACTCCTCGACGACGAAAGCGCCACCGACGAAACCGTCGAAGCCGCGCTGCTCGGCGCGCGAATCGACGCGACCGCCCGCAAACCGTCCGTCGAAGCGATGTTTCACGCGTGGCTTCTCACGTTACCCGGCGTCGCGTTCGTCGGTCACACGCACCCTGAATCGGTCAACGCTTTGCTCTGTTCGCCGCGCGCGGAGGAGTTTGCGACCCGCCGTTTGTTTCCCGACGAAATCGTGTGCTGCGGCCCTGCGTCGGTGCTCGTGCCTTACACCGATCCGGGTGTCGCGCTCGCTCGCGCCATCCGCGACGCGGTGCTCGCCTATCGCGCCCAAACGCAACTCGTGCCCCGCGTCATCCTGCTCCGCAACCACGGGCTCATCGCGCTCGGCGCCAGCCCGCAAGCGGTGCTCGCCGCAACCTTGATGGCCGCAAAAGCCGCGACGATCACGCTCGGCGCGCTCGCCGCCGGCGGCCCGCGCTACTTGGAGCCCGCCGACGTTCGCCGCATCGCCGGCCGCAGCGACGAACACTACCGCCAAAAAATGCTCGGGCTCTAGCCCAGCTCGCCGCGAGGGTGCAGGATCTCGCCGAATTCCGCCACCCTCTCGCCAATCAGCTTATAGCATATTCAATAATGTCATAGCCGTTGGCCGAATCGGAAAACCCGATTTAAACCACGAAGGCACCGAGCACACAGAGGAAGGCCACCGTATCTCTCCGTGCCTCTGTGCCTCTGTGCTTCACCTGAAGGGCTATAGTTTTTCTGAAAACGCTCTAAGCGTTCGCTGTGCGCGCGCGTCGACGCCAGTGTTGCGGGCTCGAGCCGCAAAGCCGCTTGAACTGCCGCGAAAAATAGAACGCGTCCTCGTAGCCGAGCGCGTTGGCGATCTCGGCGACGTTCAGCCTGCTCGTCTGCAGGAGCATCTGCGCGCGTTCAATGCGGCGCGCCACGAGATAATCGCGCGGGCTGCGCCCCACCCTTTCCACAAACATTCGACGGAGGTGCGCCGGCGAGGTCTTCATGAACGCGACCATTTGCTCCACCCGGCCAAATCGCTGCGGCTCGGCGTCGATCGCTTCCAACAACGTCTCCAGCCGCGCCGCTTTCGGACGTTGCCGCTGATGGTGCAGGCGCCAGAGCTGCGCCAGCACCAGAAAAACCATCGCCTGCACTTCACGTGCCGCGAGCGCATCGGTCCACCGCGCCCGCGCCGCGATGTCGCGCAGCCGAAGATCCAAGCCCGCGTCGCGAGGAACTTCGATGCCAAGGAAGACCCGTTCGGGCGGCAGCCGCCTCTTGTTGAACGTGAAATGAGCGGCGAAATTCACCATGGTGCCTTCGCCGATTTGGCGCGCGTTCAACCGGGTTCCGGGCGGAAACAGGAATGCCCGTCCAGGAGCGATTTGGTAAGATGCTCCGTTTAAATCCACCGTCCCTTCGCCCGCGAGACCGATCCAGAGATTGTAGTAATCGCCAATCTCCGCCTCCCAATGCCAGGGGTTCACATTCGTCCACAACGTGGGACGATGAACCAGCCGGATGTCAGGCAGATTCAGCACCTCTTCCGCCATGAGCGAAGCGTCCATGTGAAACTGTTCTCCCGTCCATTCTCCAAGTCAGGCCAATTTGATAGATTCGTGTCCCAATTTTATGGATGCGCTCAAACTCAAGATCGGCGTCGTTGGCATGGGCACAATGGGTTCGGATCACGCCCGGCGCATTCTCGCCGGCGAGATCCCCGACATGGAACTCGCCGGCGTCTGCGATGCCGACGAGCCCCGGCTCGCAAGCTGGCAGTCACGCGGCGTGCCGACCTTCACTTCCTATCCGGCGCTGCTCTCGTCCGGCATTCAGGCCGTCCTCATCGCGACGCCTCACTTCAGCCACGTCCCGTTCGGCGTCAGCGCGCTCGAAGCCGGCTTGCATGTTCTCGTCGAAAAACCGATCGCCGTTCAAAAATCCGACGCCGAACGCCTCATCGCCGCCCACACCCGCCCGGGTCAGGTTTTCGCGGCGATGTTCAACCAGCGAACCGATCCGCTTTATATCAAGATCAAGCAACTCCTCGACACCGGCGAGCTGGGCAAAATCCAGCGGATCGCGTGGGCCATCACCGACTGGTATCGCCCCCAAGCCTATTACAACTCGAGCGGCTGGCGCGCATCCTGGGCCGGCGAAGGCGGCGGCGTCCTGATCAACCAATGTCCGCATCAGCTCGATCTCTATCAGTGGCTCTTCGGGCTTCCCGCCCGCGTGCGCGCTTTCTGCCATTTCGGCCGTTATCACGATATTGAAGTAGAGGACTCGGTCACCGCCTACTTCGAACACGCCAACGGCGCCACCGCCGTGTTCACCACCACCACCGGCGAAGCGCCCGGCACCAACCGACTCGAAATGGCCGGCGAACGCGGCAAGCTCGTCGCCGAGGGCGGCAAGCTGCATTTCTCCCGCAACGAGATTTCCACCGGCGAACATCTGCGCACCGCCACGGGAATGTTCTCCCGGCCCGAGGTATGGGAAATCGACATCCCCATCTCCGGTCGCGGCGAGCAGCACGTCGGAATCCTCAAGAATTTCGCGAACGCCTGCCTGCGCAACGCGCCGCTCATCGCGCCGGCGGCCGAAGGAATCCGCTCCGTCGAACTCGCCAACGCCATGCTGTTGTCCTCGGCGCAGGAAAAGACGCTCACCCTGCCACTGCAAAGCGGCGAATACGCCGACTGGCTCGCCGGGAAAATCGCGGGCTCACGTTTCCAACCCGCCAAAATCTAAACCCCTCACCCGCTTCGTTTATTCCTCCCATGCGACTCGAACAAATTTCCGTAAACCTCTACAGCCTTCGCGATCACCTGAAGACGCGCGAAGACTTCACCGCCTCGATCAAGAAGCTGTCCGCGATCGGATTCCAATCCGTCCAACTCAGCGGCGTGGCCCCCGGGCTGATGCCCGAAGCCGATTTCGTCGGCATCTGCGCGGATTGCGGTATCAAGATTACCGCGACGCACGAGCCGTCGGTGCCGTTGCTCGCCGAACCGCATCTCTCGGTCGAACGGCTCCAGCGTCTCGGCGTCTCCCTCACGGCTTATCCGTTCCCGACCGGGATCGATTTCGCTGACGAGGCGGGTGTTTCGAACTGGCTTCGTCAATTGGACAACGCCGCCGCCGTGCTTCGCGCCGCGGGCATCACGCTGTGTTATCACAACCACCATCAGGAGTTCACCAAGGTTGGCGGGCGTTTGTTGCTGGAGCGGATCTTCGCCGAAACTTCCCTCGCCGGCGAACCCGACACCTATTGGGTTCAAGCCGGCGGCGGCAGCCCGCTGCAGTGGACGCAAAAACTCGCCGCGCAAAATCGCCTCCCGCTGATTCACCTCAAAGACTTCCGCGTAACGGCCAAAGGCGAGGTGCAGTTCGCCGAACTGGGCGCGGGCAATCTGGACTTCGATCCGATTCTCGCCGCCGCCACCGCGGGAGGCTGCCAATCGTTCATCATCGAACAGGACCTCACTTACGGTCGCGATCCTTTCGAGAGTCTCGGCGAGAGTTTCAACTTCCTCCACTCGCGCGTCTCTTCGAACTAAAACGCGGGAGCCACCGATCCGTTCGGCCGTCGCCAGCTTTTTCATGCCGTTCTCCGCGCGCTCGCTTCATCCTGACACTCGCATTCCTGACACTCGCATTCTCGTCGCTCTCACTTCTCGCCACCGCAGCGACGATGACGCCGGCCGACAACTTCGACGAAGCCAAGGTCCCGCCCTACTCGGTTCCCGATCCACTGGTGTTCGCAGACGGATCGCCGGTTCGCAGCGTCGAGGAGTGGCGCGAACGCCGCCGGCCCGAGCTCCTGAATCTTTTTTCCAAACTCGTTTATGGCCACACTCCCCGCGGCGCGCCGGCGGACATGCATTGGGCCGTCACCTCGATCGATCACCAGGCGTTGAACGGGACCGCCGTGCGAAAGGAAATCACCATTTGGTTCACCGCCGGCCACCGCGGGCCCGCCATGCATCTGCTCATTTATCAACCGGCACAGCCTCCGCCACCCAGCGGCTGGCCGACTTTCCTCGGGCTGAATTTCTTCGGCAACCACTGCGTGAACTCCGATCCCGGCATCACCCTTTCCCGTGCCTGGATGCCCGCCAGCGCAGCACATCACATCGTCGATCACCGGGCAACCGAAGCATCCCGCGGCTCGCAGGCCGAGCGTTGGCAAATCGAAACCGTCCTCGCCCGCGGCTTCGCGACCGCGACCGCTTACTACGGCGATCTTTGTCCGGACCGCCCGGACGGCATTACCGAAGCGGTCGGAGCGCTTTTCCACACGGCTCCCGCCGAACAGCGCCGCGACGACGAATGGGGCGCGATCGGCATCTGGGCCTGGGGTCTGAGCCGAGCCATGGACTACCTCACGACCGATCCGCATCTCGATCCGAAACGCGTGGCGCTGCACGGTCACTCCCGGCTCGGCAAGACCGCGTTATGGGCGGGAGCCCAGGACGAACGCTTCGCCCTCGTGATTTCCAACAACTCCGGCAGCGCCGGCGCAAAACTCATGCGCCGCCGTTTCGGTTCTTCCATCGCCTATGCCACGTCGGCCTTTCCGTTCTGGTGGTGCCGCAACTATGCGACGTTCGGCGGACGCGAGGACGAACTCCCAATCGACCAGCACGAGCTCATTGCGTTGATCGCGCCGCGCGCCGTGCACGTCGGCAGCGCGAGCGAGGATCTACGCGCGGATCCGCGCGGCGAATTCCTGAGCGTGCGCCACGCCGAACCGGTTTACCGCCTGCATGGACGCACCGGGCTCCGAGAGGACGCGATGCCGGAGACCGGCAGCGCCACGCTCGGCGACGGCCTCGCCTACCATGTCCGAAACGGGCCGCACAACATCACGGCGGAGGACTGGAACCACTACCTCACGTTTGCCGAAAAAGAGCTGGGCGTGATTCGCAAATAAGCCTTCGCGCAGGGTTGCAGAAGGTTGCACTTGGCAGCGCCCCCAGCCAGCCCTGCTGAAAGCTGCGCAACTCACCCAACAAAAAGCCCTCCCGAGCAGTGGGAGGGCTTTTAAAATTGGGTGCAGGGGCTGGATTTGAACCAGCGACCTTCAGGTTATGAGCCTGACGAGCTACCAGGCTGCTCCACCCTGCAACAAATGGGACGCGGAACGTGCGACTCGCCCTTTCACCTGTCAACCCCCGTTTTCGAATTTATCCGAATTCACGCTTGCCACACCCCGGCACGAACTCTGTTTTCGACCGCTCCGTCGCCCGGCACTTCCGCCGTCCAACGGAGACATCAACCAACATAACTCCTCAGATCGCAAGGCGGCCCATCGGCCGACCTGTGTTTCTTGAGAAACATAGATCACATGAACGTCACTCCTAAGGACCTGCTCGATGCCGGCGTGCATTTCGGGCACCAAACCAAACGCTGGAACCCCCGCTCGAAGTCGTTCGTCTTCGATCACCGTCAGGGCATCAGCATCATCGACCTCGGCAAAACCCACGCCGCTCTCGAGAAGGCCTGCGCCTTCGTCGAAGACGCCGTCGCCAATGGCGGCAACGTCCTTTTCGTCGGCACCAAACGCCAGGCCAAGGACATCGTCCGCGAAGCCGCCACGTCCACGGGCATGCCCTACTGCGTCGATCGCTGGCTCGGCGGCACCTTGACCAACTACGAAACCGTCAAGCGCTCCATCGCGAAGTATAAGAAATACCAGCAGCAGGAGCAGAGCGGCGAACTCGCCAAGCTCGCCTCCAAGGAAGAGGCCGCGATCAAGCGCGAGATGGTCCGCATGCAGAAGAATTTCGCCGGCATCGTCGATATGCCCGGCCTCCCGAACGTCATGTTCGTCGTCGACGTCAACCACGAGAAGATCGCCGTCGCCGAAGCCGCGCGCTCCAACATCCCGTGTGTTGGCATCGTGGATACGAATTCCGATCCATCCACCCTTTCGCACCCGATCCCGGGCAACGACGATGCCGTGAAATCCATCCGCATCATCGTCGAGACGATCGTCGGCGCCGTGCAAAACGGCCTCGCCCAGCGCGACTCGCGCCGCGCCGCTCGCGGTGCCGCCGACCTGAAGGCGGTCGGTGCCGCCTCCGCCGGCCTCACCGCGCCGACCTCGGCTGAAGAAGTCGACCTGTCGCACGTCGAAGTCCCGCCGGATGTCGCTCCGCTCGTCGAGGGCGAAGCCGAGACGGAAGCTCCCGTCGTCGCCAAGAAGCCGGTCCGCGCCAAGCGCACCCCGGTCAAAGCCGAATAAAGCCACCTTCGAAGATCTGACATGTCCGTCACCATCACCGCTCAAATGGTCAACGACCTCCGCGCCGCCACCGGCGCCGGGTTGCTCGACTGCAAGAAAGCCCTGACCGAAGCCAACGGCAACATCGAGGAGGCCACCACGATCCTTCGCAAGAAGGGCGCCGCTTCCGCCGCGAAGAAAGCCGATCGCGCCACGAAGGAAGGCCTCATCGAAAGCTACATCCACGTCGGCGGCAAAGTCGGCGTGCTCCTCGAAGTGAACTGCGAGACCGACTTCGTTGCCCGCAACGAAGACTTCAAGCAGCTCTGCAAAGACCTCTGCCTCCAGATCGCCGCTGCCAATCCGCTCTACGTGAATCGGACCGAAGTTCCCGAAGCCGACCTCACCAAGGAGCGCGACATCGCCGCTGCCCAGGTCCAGGGCAAGCCGCCCGCGGCCGTGCAGAAGATCGTCGAGGGCAAGCTCGACAAGTTCTATTCCACGATCGTGCTGGTCGATCAGCCGTTCGTGAAGGAGCCCGAGAAGACCGTGAAGGACATCATCACGGAAAAGATCACGAAGATCGGCGAAAACATCCAGGTTCGTCGCTTCACCCGCTACCAGCTCGGCGCCTAAACGCTTCGCTCGCTTTATCCCAAGCGCCCCGATTTCTCGGGGCGCTTTTTTTGGCCGCCAACTGCAGTTGGCAGCAATTCATGTCGATTCCCCCTTACTCGAAGCCCAGCTTCGCTGCATGAACGTCTCCCGCCTTCAGATCGTCGCACGCGGCCTGACGCACCGCTGCCCGAACTGCGGCAGCCGGACGCTTTTCAAGCCCGGCAAGCTCTTCGAGCTAAACCGCTCGTGCCCGACCTGCGGTTTCCGTTTCGAACGCGATAACGACGAGGGATTCTATCTCGGATCGCTCTCGCTCAATTACGGCGTGACGCTCGTCTGCTACCTCGTTCCCGTCGCCTTGCTCGCTTATTCCGAAGTCGTGAGCGTCACGACCGCGACCGTGCTCGCCATCGCCGGCGCCGTCCTCGTTCCCGCCCTGCTCTATCGTTCTTCGCGCAGCTGGTGGTTCATGAATTATTATTTGCTGTTTCCCCACCATCTTCCGGCCAATGGCGGAACGGGCCAGGCGGGTCAGGACAACAACGTCTGACGACGTCCGTTTCGTCTCGTCGAGCTCACGGGCCAAGTTCGTGCAACGCCCTGAGCTCCCGTTGAACGTCCTGCCGGCGCAAATACACCGCCAACTCCTCCGCCGCCGCAGCGCCCAGTCCTTCAACTTCCCGCCACTGCTCCTCGGTCGCAGTCGCCATCGCCGCCAGCGAACCGAAATGATCCGCCGCACGCTTCGCCACCACCGCGCCCACGCCCGGTAATCCCAACCCGTGCACCACGCGCGAAAGCTCCGCGCGACGGCTCTCCGCGATCGCCGCGATCAGCGTTTCCGCCGAAGCACGACGCAACCGCGTCGACGCCACAATCTCCTCCGGTCGCAACGCATAAAGATCCGCGATGCTCCTGAGTTTCTCCGCGTCCACCAACGCGTCGATGGTCGCCGGTCCCAACCCTCGGATTCCCACCGCGCGCGTCGACGCGAAATGCCGCAACCGGCCTTTCAACTGCGCCGGACACGCGGGATTCGGACAACGCCGCGCCGCCGCTCCTTTCAGCTCCTCGATCTCGGCCTCGCAATCCGGGCAACGCGCCGGGAACACAAACGGCGCCACCTCAGCGCCGCGTCGCGCCAAATCCACACCCACGATTCTCGGCACCACTTCTCCCGCCCGCTCGAGCAACACATAATCCCCCACCCGCAGGTCCCGCCGCGCGATCTCGTCCGCATTGTGCAATGTCGCTCGCGCAATCGTGCTCCCGCCCAGCTGCACCGGCTCGAGTTCCGCCACAGGCGTCAACACCCCGCTGCGCCCCACTTGAATCCGAATCGCACGCAAACGCGTCGCCACCCGCTCCGGCGCATACTTGAACGCCACCGCCCACCGCGGCGCGTCACGCGCCTCACCCAGCGCGCGCTGCATCGCGCGCGAATCGATTTTCAACACGACTCCATCGGTTGGATACAGCCAGGTAGCACGAGCCCGCCCCCACTCGCGCACGACACGCATCGCCGTCTCGAAAGAATCCGCCGTCGTCGTGATCTGCGCCACCGGCAGCCCCCAGGCTCGCAAACGCTGCCGGAGCTCAGTCTGCGACGTCGGCTCGCCCGCTCCCTCCCATCCTCCGACACCAAAGAAAACGATCTCCAATCGCCGGGGTTCCACCGCATCGCTCATCGCCTGCTTCAACGTGCCCACCGCAAGATTGCGGGGACTCGCAAACTCCGTATCGCCGTCTTCAACGCGCGCGCGATTGATTCGATCGAACTCCGCCAAGGTCATGAACACCTCGCCGCGCACTTCGACGATCTCCGGCGCCTCCGCGCTCATCGCATCGAACGTTTCCGGCAATGAACAAAACCGCCGCACGCTCTCCGTCACATCGTCGCCTTCATCGCCATTCCCCCTCGTCACCACGCGCTGCAGCTTTCCTTTCACATAAGTCGCCGCGACCGCCAGACCGTCGTATTTAGGTTCGATCACCACCGCCACGGGCTGATCCGAAACGACCCGCTTCACCCGCTCGAACCACCCCTCCAGCTCCGCTTCAGAATACACTTTCTCCAACCCCAGCATCCGCTGCAGGTGCGGCTGCTTCCCCAAGCCGTCAACCCGATCGTCGCCCAACTCCGCTCCCTTCACTTCGGCCGCTATTTCCGGAAATCGTTCGCGCAGCCCAGCCAGTTCCCGTTTCAACGCGTCGTATTCCGCATCGCTGATCTCCGGCTGTGCCGCGCGAAAATAAAGGTCATCGTGACGCGCGATCTCCGCCGCGAGAAATCGCATCCTCGCCTCGCCTTCATCTGCTCGCTCCGCCGCATCCAGCGCCGACAACGCCAGCGAACCACCCAGCAGCAGCGCACCGATGAACCAACGACGAAACGAGACCATGGACGGTAAACTGCACCATTCCCGCCCAACGAAAAAGTTTTGCGTCAGCTACAACGCGTCATACGCCCCGCACTTAAAGCGTTAGCCGAAGTCCGTCTTGGGCGAGCCGCACACCCGCCGGCATTTCCGCCTCGGTCGTCGCGTGATCGTTGAGGTGCGTGAGATGAGTCAGCAACGTCAGTCGCGCTCCCACTTCGCGCGCGGCGTCCAACGCCTCGGGAATGCTCATGTGCGAGGGATGCGGATCCGGACGAAGCCCATCGAGCACCACCACGTCCGCGCCGCGCGCCATCTCCACCGCCTCGCGTGTGAGCCGCTTGCAATCGGTATAATAAACAAACCGCTTCCCACTGCTGCGCTCCGTGAACGCCAGCCCCAGCGTATTCAATCCGCCGTGCGGCAAGAGCGTGGATTCGATCGTGCCTTGGGGCAGCTCGAGCCGGCTCGGCATGCTGAGCAATTTGAACGCCGCATACCCGCGCGACACCGGCCGCTCCGCCACCGCGTAAGGAAAAATCGAGAGCACGCGCGCGAAGCCTTCCTCCGTCGTATAAACCGGCAGCGCCGTCTCGCCGTGCAGATCACAAAAGCGCCGCAGGTCATCCATGCCCGTGATGTGATCCGCATGCCCATGCGTGAGGATGAAAAAATCCACCCAACGAATATCGTTCGCCAGGCATTGCAGGCGAAACTCCGGCGCCGCATCGACCTGCACGTGCAACCCGTCCATCACGACGTGAATCGAAGCTCGCGTTCGCTTGTTGCGGGGATCGGCGGACGTGCACACCGCGCAATCGCACGCGATCATCGGCACACCCTGCGACGTCCCCGTTCCGAGAAACACGACTTCCATAACCACGAGCGTGCGCTCCGCCGTAGCACGGTCAACCTGACCGTGCTGGATCCTTCTCCCGCGCCCCCAAGCACCCGCGAGAAATCCAAGTCGGCCACAAAGCGCGCATTCACCGCATCCCAAAAAAAAGGCGCGCCCCGAAGAGCGCGCCTTGAAGTTGATGGTTTGCTTGGTGTTCGAACTCGAACGACTGAGCGACGACTACGCTTAGTAGTCCATGCCGCCCATGCCACCGCCACCAGGAGCGGCCGGGGCCTTCTTCTCCTCGGGGATTTCGGTGATCATGCACTCGGTGGTGAGCAACAGACCCGCGATCGAGGCCGCGTTCTGCAGCGCCGTGCGCGTGACCTTCGTCGGATCGACGACGCCCGCCTTCACGAGGTCCTCGAACTTGTCGGTCGCAACGTTGTAACCGTTGTTGCCCTTCGAGCTGAGGACTTCCTTCACCACCACGCCGCCGTCGATGCCGGCATTGGCGCAGAGTTGCTTGAGCGGATGCTCGATCGCGCGACGCACGATCTGCGAACCGATCTTCTCGTCGCCTTCGAGCTGAAGGTTGTCGATGGCCTTCGCGGTGCGAAGCAGAGCGACGCCGCCACCAGCGACGATGCCTTCTTCAACCGCCGCGCGGGTCGCGTGCAACGCGTCCTCAACACGAGCCTTCTTTTCCTTCATTTCAGCTTCCGTCGCGGCGCCGACGTTGATGACGGCCACGCCACCGGCGAGCTTCGCGAGGCGCTCTTGCAGCTTCTCGCGATCATAGTCGGAAGTGGTTTCTTCGATCTGACGGCGGATCTGCTTCACGCGCGCCTGGATGTCGGAACCCTTGCCGGAACCTTCGACGATCGTGGTGTTTTCCTTGTCGACCACGATGCGCTTCGCGCGACCGAGGTCCGCGATCTGGATGTTCTCGAGCTTGATGCCGAGGTCTTCCGTGATGCAACGACCGCCGGTGAGCACCGCGATGTCTTCGAGCATCGCCTTGCGACGATCGCCGAAGCCAGGGGCCTTCACCGCACACACGTTCAACGTGCCGCGGATCTTGTTAACGACGAGCGCCGCGAGCGCTTCGCCTTCGACTTCTTCAGCGATGACGAGGAGGGGCTTGCCGCTCTTCGCGATCGTCTGGAGCAGCGGGAGCAGATCCTGCAGCGAGCTGATCTTCTTTTCGTGGATCAGGATGTAAGCGTCTTCGAGCACGGCTTCCTGCGCTTCCGCATTCGTCGTGAAATACGGCGAGAGATAGCCCTTGTCGAACTGCATGCCTTCGACAACGTCGAGCGTCGTCTCGATGGACTTCGCTTCTTCGACGGTGATCGTGCCGTCCTTGCCCACCTTGTCCATGGCATCGGCAATGATGTTGCCGATGGTGTCGTCCCAGTTGGCGGAGACGGTCGCGACCTGGCGGATTTCCTCGCGGTCATTGACCTTCTTGGAAACGCGCGCGAGTTCGTTCACCGCGGCCTCAACGGCCTTGTCGATACCGCGCTTCAGATAAACCGGGTTCGAGCCGGCGGTGACGTTCTTCAGGCCTTCGCGATAGATGCCTTCCGCGAGCACGGTCGCCGTCGTGGTGCCGTCGCCGGCGCTGTCCGAGGTCTTGGAAGCGACTTCCTTCACCATCTGCGCGCCCATGTTCTCATAGGGATCCGGAAGCTCGACTTCCTTCGCCACGGTCACGCCGTCCTTGGTGACGGTCGGAGAACCAAATTTCTTGTCGATGACGACATTGCGGCCCTTGGGCCCGAGGGTGACCTTCACCGCGCGCGAGAGGGTCTCGACACCACGGAGAACTTTTTGACGAGCGGCCTCGTCGAACAGGAGTTGTTTAGCAGCCATGTTGAGTGATTTGAGATTTTAAATTTCAGATTTGATCGCGAAGCCTCAGCCAATAACGCCGAGGATGTCGTCCTCGCGGACGAGCGTGTATTTCTTTTCCTGGAGCTTCACTTCGGTGCCGCCGTATTTGCTGATCAGCACGCGGTCGCCGACCTTCACCTCGAACGGCGTGACCTTGCCGTCATCGCCCTTCTTGCCGGTGCCGAGGGCAATCACTTTGGCCTCCTGGGGTTTTTCTTTCGCGCTGTCCGGGATGATGATTCCGCCACGGACCTGCTCTTTTTCTTCGATGTGCTCGACGAGCACGCGATCGCCGATGGGCTTGATGTTAACGTTAGCCATATTGGTTGGTTTTACTTATCTGGAGGTGGTTGTTTTGGTGTAGCAAAGCGCGCCGGCTGCGAATCTCGCAACAGGCGCGCAAAGGGAAAACTTACTTCTTCTTGTCGTCGTCCACGACTTCGAAGTCGGCGTCCACAACGTCCGCTTTCTTCTCCGTCTTCTTCGCCGATCCGGCCGAGGCTTCGGAGCCCGCTTCCGCCGCACCCGCGCCCGCCGCCTGAGCAGCCTGCTGGGCTTCCGCGTAGAGCTCGCCGCCAAGCGCGGTCAGCTTTTCCTGAGCCGACTTCATCCGCGCCGCGTCGTCGGACTCAAGATCCTTCTTCGCTTCCGCGATCGCCGATTCGATCTTCGACTTCTTGTCCGCGGGGAGCTTGTCGCCCGCTTCCTTGAGCGTCTTCTCGATCTGATAAATTGTGGAGTCGAGCTGGTTCTTCGCCTCGACCGCTTCCTTGCGTTTGCGGTCCTCTTCGGCGTGAAGCTCGGCTTCCTTCGTCATCTTCTCGACTTCTTCCTTCGAGAGACCCGACGAACCTTGGATCGTGATCTTCTGGTCCTTGCCCGTGCCGAGATCCTTCGCCGATACGTGGAGAATGCCGTTCGCGTCGATGTCGAACGTCACCTCGATCTGCGGCGTGCCACGCGGCGCCGGCGGAATGCCGTCGAGCTTGAACGTGCCGAGCACTTTGTTGTCGCGCGACATCGGCCGCTCGCCTTGCAGCACCACGATTTCCACGCCGGGTTGATTATCGGCGTAAGTCGAAAACACCTGCGTCTTCTTCGACGGAATCGTCGTGTTGCGCGGAATCATCGGCGTCGCCACCTGGCCCGCCGTCTCGATACCGAGCGTCAACGGCGTCACGTCGAGCAGAAGCACATCGCGCACTTCACCCTTCAACACGCCGCCTTGGATCGCCGCGCCCACCGCGACGACTTCGTCCGGATTCACGCCTTGATGCGGCTGCTTGCCCGCAAGTTCCTTCGCCACGTCGATCACCTTCGGCATGCGCGTCATGCCGCCGACGAGCACGAGTTCATCGATCTGCGACGACGAGAGATCCGCGTCCTTCAGACAGTTCTTGAAGGGCGGTTTGCAACGCTCGAAGAGCGAATCGCAGATCTGCTCCAACCGCGCCCGCGTGAGCTGCACATTGAGGTGCTTCGGACCCGAAGCATCCGCCGTGATGAACGGCAGGTTGATATCAACCGACTGCGTCGAAGAGAGCGCGATCTTCGCCTTTTCCGCCTCCTCCTTCAAACGCTGCAACGCCATCGGATCCTTCCGCAGGTCGATGCCGTTTTCCTTCTTAAATTCGTCAACCAGCCACGAGATCACCGCTTCGTCCCAGTTGTCGCCGCCGAGATGCGTGTCGCCATTCGTCGCCTTCACTTCGAAGACGCCGTCGCCGATTTCGAGCACCGACACGTCAAACGTGCCGCCGCCCAAATCGAACACCGCGATCTTTTCATCCTTCTTCTTGTCGAGCCCGTAAGCCAGCGACGCCGCCGTCGGCTCGTTGATGATGCGCAACACTTCGAGACCCGCGATCTTGCCCGCGTCCTTCGTCGCCTGGCGTTGCGAGTCATTGAAGTAAGCCGGCACCGTGATCACCGCCTGCGTGATCTTCTCGCCGAGATACGCTTCCGCATCAGCCTTCAACTTGCCGAGCACGAACGCCGAAATCTGCTGCGGCGCGAACTGCTCCGCCTTATCGCCAACCTGCACTTCAATGTAAGCGTCGCCATTCTTTCCTTCGACGACTTTGAAGGGCATGTTCTTCGCCTCTTCGCGAACCTCGGTGAATTTGCGCCCAATCAGACGCTTCGAGGAAAATACCGTGTTGCGGGGATTCGTGACCGCCTGGCGTTTAGCCGCCTGGCCCACCAACCGCTCGCCCGATTTCGTGAAAGCCACGACCGACGGGGTGGTGCGGGCGCCCTCCGCATTGGGGATCACCACCGGCTCGCCGCCCTCCATCACCGCCATGCACGAGTTCGTGGTGCCAAGATCGATACCTAAAATTCGGCTCATATCCTCCCCGTTAGCAATGCATGTGCTCAGAATTTGGATACTTACCCAACCATCGTTACATCAACATCTAGAAATCTTACATCTCGCTCCCGCTCCAACCGCCGCTCCGCGAAATCGCGCCACCATGTCCCACCTTGTCTCAACCTCGCCGAACGCGCTGAGTCACCTGTGACACGGCGCACGACTCACGCCGGTTGAATTTCGACCTGCCCGCCATAATCTCTCGCGCCATGGAATTGGAGATCCTCCTGCCCGAAGAACTGCCCGTGATGACGCTCCCGAACGTCACGTTCTTCCCTCAGGCCCTCATGCCGCTGCACATCTTCGAACCGCGCTACCGGCAAATGCTCAAAGACGTCCTCGCCACCAACCGCCTCTTCGCCGTCGCCGGCCTCAACGAAAAACTCCTCGGCCAATCCGACCAATTCGAACCGCCTCACCGCATCGCCAGCGTCGGCATCGTGCGCGCCTGCCAGAAAAATCCCGACGACACCTCCAATCTCCTTCTCCAAGGCCTCTGTCGCATCGAGCTCCTGGAAATCCTCTCCAACGACCCTTACCGCCGCGTGCGCGCCCGCGCCCTGCTCAGCCAGGACGGCGGCGCGCCCAACGACAACCTCCGCCTCCGTTCCGAACTCGCGCGCCTGATCACGCTGAAGCAAAAACTCGGCGGCACCCTCCAGCCCGAAATCACCAACTTCCTCCGCACCGTCGAAGACCCCGAAACCTTCGTCGATCTCGCCGCCTTCAGCCTCTGCGACGACCAGCCGTTCAAACAAAAGCTGCTCGAAACGCTCGATATCCACGCCCGCCTCGCGCTCTTCAACACACAACTGCGCCACGAAATCGACGCCCTCAAACTGCAGAAGAAACTTCAAGGCCGCCTTTCCGACGAACGCATCGCCGAGAACTGACACGAAAAACCCCGCGCAGCCGAAGCCACGCGGGGTTCTTCAAATGGAGCCGAGCATCGGACTCGAACCGACGACCCACGCTTTACGAAAGCGTTGCTCTACCAACTGAGCTAGCTCGGCAAAATTCTGATTCAGAGAGAGCTGCAGCCTTCCGCCGCACTCGCCTCTTCAACTTATCGCCCAAAATCGATCCGGAAGCGCTCGATCGCTAAAAACCGAGTCGCGCTCAAATCGCATCATCACGGGCAGGCAAAGAACCAATTTCGTCCAAAGACGAGTGGCGGGTATTACGCCCCGGTCAAACCACCTGACAAGCAATTTCGCCGGTCGACGATTCATTCCCTTCCCGCTTCATCCACCAGCCCGGCGTCCTCCCCGCTCTCGTTCAAAAACGAAACCGGCGACCTCCCATGCACGCGCTTGAACACGCGCGAAAAATGAAACGGGTCCATCCCCAGAGCTTCCGCCGTCTCGCTCACATTCAACGCCCGGCGACGCAGGATCGCCGCAGCTTCGTTCATTTTCATCCGAATCAAGAATCGATAAGCCGGCTGCCGCGCAAAACGCCGGAATAACCGGCTCAAATACGCCGGCGCCACCCCACACGCCGCCGCCACTTCCTCCGCCGTGCGCAGCGTTGCGAATCGCTCCTCGATCAACGTCCGGCAGCGCAGAAAGGTCTGCCGCGCCTGCTCCGACCGCGTCCCTCGCGTCAGTCGCACGTCCTTGATCACCCACAGCAGAATCTCGCATTGCAGGGAAGCAATGCGCGCCGCCGTCGATGTTCCCCTTCGCCCCGCCGCGATCAAATGCTCGAACGCCGCCTCGACGTCATCGGCACTCGCCACCGTCACGCAACGTCCCGGCTCAATCCCCGCCGCCTTCATCGCAACCGCCGCTTCTCTCCCCACGAAATCCACGAAATACTTCGAGAGCCGCTCCTCCGCGTCGGTCGCAATTTCGTGCCGCACGCCCGGCCCATAAGCGAAGACCACTCCGCGACTCAGCGAGAACTCGCGGCCGTTCATCTTCAACGTTCCCCGTCCGCCCGCCACAAACTCGATCCCGAAATAACGAAACCCCGGCCGCGCAATCGCGTAATCACGATCCGACCGCTCCCATCCTCCACACACAACCGTCAATCGGTCCGGCCGCTTCACCGGCGGTTCGAAATAGAAACGACGCGCCGCCGCCACCTGCTTGGAAAGGAACGACGGCAAAGCGCTGCTCGAACGAGGCATCCTCGCACCCAATCCCGCGCACTCCCCCAACGCAATCGGTCAATTATCGTCATGCCGCAGGCAAGAACGTGCATTCACTTCGATCGCCCCATCCGCTAACCTCGCAGCCGCATGCGCATCGATGCCCATCAGCATTTTTGGCATTACTCGCCCCAAGAATACGCGTGGATCGACGAATCCATGCGCTCAATCCGCCGGGATTTTCTTCCCGCCGATCTCGCCCCTGCACTCACCGCCGCTCAACTGAATGGATCGATCGCCGTTCAAGCCCGCCAGTCGCTCGCCGAAACCGACTGGCTGCTGGCTCTCGCGAATTCCTCTCCTCTCATCAAAGGCGTCGTGGGCTGGTTACCGCTCGCCGACGAGGGCGAAAACATCGGACGCCTGCTCGATCGCTACCACGATCAAACGCTTCTCAAAGGCGTTCGCCACGTCCTCCAAGCCGAGCCCGACACCTACTTCTCCCACCCCGGCTTCAACGCCGCCTTGCACGAAATCGCCCGACGAAACCTCTCCTACGATCTGCTCGTTTTCGCCCGACAACTCCCCGCCGCTCTCGCGTGGACCGATCGCCACCCGGATCTCCGCATCGTGCTGGACCACATTGCGAAACCCGTCGTCGATGGAACTCCCACCCCGGAATGGCGCGCGCACATGCGCGAGTTGGCGCGTCGTCCGAATCTCTTCTGCAAGTTCTCCGGCGTCGTCACCGAAGCCCCAGGCGGGCGATGGAGCATCGATCAACTTCGCCCCTATTTCGAAACCGTGCTCGAAGCCTTCGGCCCTCATCGGCTGATGTTCGGCTCCGACTGGCCCGTGTGCCTCGTCGCCGCCGACTACGCCCGCTGGTTTTCGACCGTCGAAAATCTCGTGCAACCGCTCTCCCCCGCCGAGCGCAACGCGATCATGGGCGGCACCGCCGCCGCTTTCTACCAACTCGCCTCCTGAATCGCATGCAACGCCGCCCCCTCGGCCGAACCGGCCTCGATGTTTCCATCCTCAGCTTCGGCGCCTCGTCGCTCGGCGGCGTTTTCCGCCCGACCGACGACGCCGCCAGTATCCGAACGGTGCATACGGCGCTGGATCTCGGCATCAATTTCATCGACATCTCCCCCTACTATGGCGCCACGCGCGCCGAGACCGTCCTGGGCCGCGCGCTCCGCGAGATTCCCCGCGATCGTTACTACCTCGCCACCAAGGTCGGCCAATACGGCGAGGGCGATTTCGATTTCTCCGCGGCACGCGTGACCCGCAGTCTCGACGAAAGTTGTGCGCGGCTGGGCGTCGATTACATCGACCTGCTTCAATGTCACGACATCGAGTTCGCCTCGATCGACCAGATCGTGAACGAAACGATCCCCGCGCTCCTCGCTCTCAAACGCGCCGGCCGCATCGGCCACATCGGCATCACCGGCCTGCCGCTCAAGATCTTCCCCGCCGTGCTCGATCGCGTTCCCGAGGGCCACGTGGAAACCGTTCTCTCGTTCTGCCACTACGCGTTGAACGACACCTCGCTCGAAACCTTGCTGCCTTACTTCGCCCGCAAAGATGTCGGCGTCATCAACGCTTCCCCGACCGGCATGGGTCTGCTGACGCCACGCGGCGCGCCCGATTGGCATCCGGCCCCGCCCGCCTTGGTCACGGGCGCGCGTCGCGCCGTGGAACACTGCCAGCAACTCGGCGGCGACATCGTCAAGCTCGCGATCCAGTTCGCCGTCTCGCATCCAGGAATCGCCACCACCCTCGTCGGCAGCGCCAACCCCGAAAACATTCGCCGCAACATCGCCTACGTCGACGAACCCGTCGATCACGAGCTCATGGCCGCCGTGCTCGAGCGTTTGCGGCCGATTCACAATCACAACTTCACCCGCGGCCGTCCGGAAAACCGGGATCCCATCATCCCTTCATCTTGCCCGCCATGAACAGCGTTCTCCTCGTCGAACCCGGCCGTCTGCAAAACGTCGAGCTCCCCGCCACCCCGCAGCCAGACGCCGGCGAAGCCCTCGTCCGCGTGCATCGCGTCGGTGTCTGCGGCACCGACTTGCACGCCTTCCGCGGACGCCAGCCTTTCTTCACCTACCCGCGCATCCTCGGCCACGAACTCGGCGTCGAGGTGCTCGCGATCGGTCCCGAAGTTTCGAACGTCGCCATCGGAGACCGCTGCGCCGTCGAACCGTATTTGAACTGCGGCCGCTGCATCGCCTGCCGCCGCGGCAAACCCAACTGCTGCCGCGAGCTCAAGGTCCTGGGCGTTCACGTGGACGGCGGCCTGCGCGAAACCTTCATCGTGCCCGCCGCCAAACTCCACGCTTCGCGCTCCCTTTCTTTCGACCAGCTCGCGCTCGTCGAAACCCTCGGCATCGGCGCGCACGCCGTCGAACGCGCCGCGCTCACCGCCGGCGAAACCGTCGCCGTGCTCGGCACCGGCCCGATCGGCCTCGCCGTCATCCAATTCGCTCTCGCCGCCGGCGCCCGCGTGCTCGCCGTCGATCTCAACGCCCCACGGCTCGCCTTCTGCCGCGAACGTCTCGAACTTCCCGCCGACGCCACCATCGACCTCAACATTTTCTCCGACATCGCCGCGCGTCTCGCCGAGCTCACCGAGGGCGATCTGCCGACCGCCGTTTTCGACGCCACCGGCAACGCCGCCTCCATGGCCGCGTCGTTCAACTACCCCGCACACGGCGGTCGCCTCGTTTTCGTCGGCTTGTTCGCCGGTGACATCACGTTCAACGATCCCAATTTCCACCGCCGCGAGCTCACACTCCTCGCCAGCCGCAACGCCCGTCCCGAAGACTTTCGCCGCATCATCTCCCTGGTCGAATCCGGACGCGTCGACACCACTCCGTGGATCACGCACCGCGCGCCGCTTCGCGACGTGCCCGAAGAATTCGCCTCGTGGACCAATCCTTCCGCCGGCGTCCTGAAAGCCATGATCTCCGTCTAAACCCGGTCGTTCGCACAGTCGTCCACGTCGATCACAGCGCGCGAAAGAAACTCGCGGCTCCGCGCGCCCGCCGCTCAAATGCGCGGCTCGCTCAACCGCTCTCTTCGACGCCCGACTTTCCTCCTACCGTGCCGCTCGCCACCGCGCTTTTCGACTACACCCTTCCGCCGCACCTCGTCGCGCAAACGCCGGCCGCGCGCCGCGACCAATCGCGCCTGCTCGTCGTCGATCGCGCGACGCGATCCTTTTCCCATCACCGTTTCTCCGATCTTCCCCAATTCCTCCGCGCTCACGACACGCTTTTCCGCAACAACGCCGCCGTCCTCCCCGCGCGTCTCCGCGCGCGCCGCCCCACCGGCGGGCAGGTGGAATGCTTTCTCCTTCGCCCGCTCATCGAGCCGAACACCTGGCGCTGCCTCGTCAAACCCGGCCGGAAACTTCCCGTCGGCGCCACCTTTGCCGATTCCGACGGCGCCTTCACCGGCGAAGTCGTCGGCCGCGAGGAAGACGGCGCCGCGCACGTGCGGTTCACTACGCCCCACGACGAACCAATCTCCTCCATCGCCCAACGTCTCGGCGAAGTGCCGCTCCCGCCTTACATCGAACGAAAATCCTCCGACGTCGATTCGACCCAGCGCGCCGCCGACCTTGAGCGCTACCAAACCGTTTACGCCGACAATAACCGCCGCGTCGCCGTCGCCGCGCCCACCGCCGGTCTCCATTTCACACCCGAACTGCTCACCGCCCTCGAGCACCAAGGCATTCGCACCGCCGAGATCACCCTGCATGTGGGGCTCGGCACGTTTCAACCGATCGCGACCGACACCGTCGAAGCTCACCCGATTCATCGCGAGCGCTACGAAATGCCCGCCGCCACCCAACACGCGCTCTTCGCTTCCGATCGCGGACGGCGCATCGCCGTCGGCACCACGAGCGTGCGCACCATCGAGGATTTCCTTTCGCGCCACTCCGCGCCCCTCGCCAACGACCAACCCTGCGAAGCCGAGGCCGCTTTGTTCATCTACCCGCCGCGCACCTTTCGCGGCGTCGACGCGCTCATCACCAATTTCCATCAACCGCGTTCCACCTTGCTCTGCCTTGTATCCGCTTTTCTCACACCGGGCAGCACCGACGGCATCGCCTGGCTGCACGAACTCTACGCCGAAGCCATCGCGCAGGAGTATCGGTTTTTCAGTTACGGCGACGCGATGTTGATTCTGTAAAACGGCTCGAAACAACCGCGCCCGCTCCACCATTTTAGGAGAACCCGCGGCACACGAACGACAAAGAGTGAGTTGCGCGCCGCCCGACGGCGGAGCAATCATCCGGCATGCGCTTTCTGTCTCGATCCGTTCTCCTCCTCGCCGCCTTGGCTCAGGGCGCCGCCTTCGCCTCCTCCGAATCTCTGCCCGACATCGAACGCCTTCGCCAGCTCCACGCGCGCTTCGTTCCCGTCGAGATCTCCGCCGACGTCTCGCACCTCCCCGAAAACGAGCGCACCGCCCTCGCTCGCATGGTCGATGCCGCCCGCATCCTCGACGCCATCTTCCTTCGCCAGGTCGCCCCGCTCAACGAAACCCATCTCGCCGCCCTCGTGCGCGATCCGTCGCCGCTCGGCCGCGCACGTCTCGACTACTTCCGCCTCAACGCCGGCCCGTGGTCCCGCCTCGATCACGACACTCCTTTTCTTCCTCAGGTCGGCCCCAAACCCAAAGGCGCCAACTTTTACCCCGCCGACGCCACGCGCGAAGAAATCGACGCCTGGCTGAACTCCCTTTCCGGCGACGAACGCACCGCCGCCACCGGCTTCTTCACCGTCATTCGCCGCACGCCCGACCGTCGCCTCACGGCCATCCCCTACAGCCTCGAATATCAGAACGAGCTCGTTCACGCCGCGCGTCTCCTTCGCGAGGCCGCCGACGCCACTTCGCAACCGACGCTCAAATCCTTCCTCGAAAAACGCGCCGCCGCCTTCCTCAACAACGACTACTACGACAGCGATGTCGCCTGGATGGAGCTCGACGCGTCCATCGAGCCCACCATCGGACCCTACGAGGTTTACGAGGACGAATGGTTCAATTTCAAAGCCGCTTTCGAAGCCTTCATCACGATCACCGATCAAAACGAAACCGCCAAACTCGCCCGCTTCAGCGAACACCTCCAAGAGCTCGAAAATAATCTTCCCATCGACCCGCGCTTCCGCCGCTCCCAACTCGGCGGTTACTCGCCGATCCGCGTCGTGAATCTCGTCTTCAGCTCCGGCGACGCCAACCGCGGCGTCCAAACCGCCGCCTTCAATCTCCCCAACGACGAACGCGTCGTCGCCGAAAAGGGCTCGAAGCGCGTCATGCTGAAAAACATCCAGGAAGCGAAATTCGCAAACGTCCTCGTTCCCATTTCACAACGCATCCTCGCTCCCGCCGACCAGCCGCACGTCGCGTTCGATCCATTCTTCACCCACATCCTCATGCACGAGCTCATGCACGGGCTCGGCCCCCAAACCATCGAAATCGATGGTCGCCAAACCACCGTCCGCTCCGAACTCCGCGAACTCAACGGCCGCCTCGAAGAAGCGAAAGCCGACGTCTCCGGTCTCTGGGCGCTGCAATTCCTCATGGATGCCGGCGTCATCGACCCAAGCCAGGAACGCGCGATGTATACCACGTTCCTCGCGTCGACGTTCCGCACGCTCCGGTTCGGCGTCAGCTCGGCCCACGCGCAGGGCATGGCGCTCCAGCTCAACTGGCATCTCGATGCCGGCGCCGTCACCGCCAAATCCGACGGCACCTTCGCCTTCGATCTCGCAAAGCTGAAAGCCTCCGTCGTTTCGCTCACCCGCGAAATCCTCACGATCCAAGCCAACGGCGACTACGCCGCCGCGAAAGATCTCTTCGAGCGCATGGCCGTGATTCGCCCCGAAGTGCAACGCGCCCTCGAGCGCCTCGCCGACCTCCCCGTCGACATCGAGCCCAACTTCGTCACCGCCAAATCCCTCTGACTCCCCTTATAGGGCAGGGTCTCCCGACCCCGCCGCGTAGCGCGGTCAACCTGACCGCGCTCCCTCTCTCCCCATCACCTCTCCCCACAACTCCACCTCTCCCACAAATCCATACTCCACCAACCGCATCGCAATCTCCTCCAACGTCGGCTCCACCACCACGTGCTTCGGATCCCCCGCCAAATCCGGCCGCACCGCCCGCGCAATCGCCCAACACGCCCACGCCCGCCAACGCCGTTGCTCGCGCCGTGGCTCGTTCATCCGCCCCGCATAATGCTGAAAATGCACGCGCGGATTACCCAAAAAAATCTCCGGCGGCGTGTTCGCAATCAACCACTTCATCGCCGCATAGGGCAGCGGCCACTCCTTCAATTCCTTCTCATCCCCGCGCAAATCCGCCCCAAACGCCCGGTCCAAACACAGGATCGCCCGCGCCGCGTATCCACGCTGCCACAACGCGTGCCCATATTCCAAACACGCCACGTAAAACTCCGCGCCGCGTTCGCTGTCGCGAAACCGATGCAGCGCCCGCCAATCCAATCCCTGACGCGGCACAGGAAGAAAAGGACACGGCGGCAGTTTCGACATCCGCGCTAGCTGCCCGCTCCCGCCGCGCTCGTCAACGCACCTCGCCGCCGTTCTTCGCTTGGCCCCCGCCTCACTTTCGCCAACAACAACGCGCCTGAACGCACCGCCCGCCAATTCCTCCCCTCGCCCGCCGCCGAAAGTCCACCACGTCTCTCTCGGCCGCCGGATCCTGCTCTGGCCGTTCGTGCGCCTCGTCCGTTGGTGGGGCATGTCGCTCCGCTTCGAAATGACCCCCGAAGACGTGCGCAACTGCTCCAAGGACGACGTCCCCGTCGCGTTCGTCCTCTGGCACAACCGCCTCTTCATCACCACGGAAGTGCATCGCCGCTTCCGCCCGCACCGCCCGCTCTACGCCCTCATCAGCGCCAGCAAGGACGGCGCTCTCCTCACCGCCTTCTTCTCCATGGTCGAGGGCATGCAGGCCGTTCGCGGCTCCAGCAGTAACTTCGGACGCGAGGCCGCTTCCGCCCTCGTCGACATGCTGCGCGCCGGACACGACATCGGCATCACGCCCGACGGCCCCCGCGGCCCGTGCTACGACATGAAAGCCGGCGCCGTCATCGTCCCGCGCCGCACCCGCACGCCCATCCTCCTGCTCGGCGGCGAATTCGAATCCGCCTGGCAGCTAAAAAGCTGGGACCGTTTTTATCTCCCCAAACCTTTCTCGCGCGTGCGCGTTCGCTGCGAGCTGATCGAACCCGACCAACTCGCCGACCGCGACGCCGCCATCGCCCACATTCGTGAGCGATTGCTCGCAATCAGTCCGGACTAGCGAATCCCGCCCATGGAGGCGCGGTGCCCCCACCGCGCGTTCTCCCGCCCCCCGAAAAAAAAGCGCGGTCCAAATGACCGCGCTCATGATTTAGAAGGTCGGCGTCAACGTCACCGTCGTTCCCGGCGAAACCGTAAAATCCGGCCCCGCCGACCACGTCTCATCATTGATGAGAAACTTGAACACAAACGGCCGCGCCGACTCGCCCAACGCCAGCGACCAGCGATCGTCCGCCACGCATTCCATCCGCACGCCTTTATCCCAGCTCAACCCAGGCCCTTCGCCGCGCAGATAAAGCGCATTGCCGAAACCCACGTCGATGTTCGCCGAGATCGTCGTGACAACCACCGCCGGAACCACTTTCGCGGCAGGCGTGGGAGTCGTCGTCTTGGCGACGGTCTTCTTCGTCTTTTTCGCCGGGGTGAGCGTGTTCTTTGCTTTGGTTGTTTTTTTCATGTCGTTCCTGATTCTGAAACCGAGGGCGGAGCCTACCCGGTCCCAGCGACCAAAAAAAGCAAATACAGGGCCAAAGCCCGTTTCCGCCGAAATTTCCCGCGTCTGTCACGCGCCCGTCACGTCGCCACTACTCCTGCACGACATAAATCGGCGTCACCCCCACCGGCAGCGTTATCCTGCCATCCAACAACGCCACTTTCTGCTCCTCGCCCAGCGCATCGACGGCCCGCGCCGACGCCCAGGCCGTAGCCCAACCGAACTCAATCGCCGGAGCATCTTCCCCGCTAAATCGGTCCCGCTGTTCCCACACCACGAAAACACTCCCCCTCGCACCGCGATCGACCTCGAAGAGGAAGATCGATGGATGATCCGGCGTCGGCACCCGCACCACCGATCGAACGCCCGCCAAAAACGTCGTCATCCGCTTGAACGTCTCCGCCGTCAACGTGGGCCGCATCGCCTCACCGTCATTCACCATCAGCCCAAATTTCCCAAACATCAGGCCCATGATGTCGTCGCGCTCGTTCGTCGCCGGCGAGTATTGCCAATACAACGAGCGTCGAATCCCCGCCGAGAGCGCAAAGAGGTTTTGCATCACCAGCGTGCGCGACTGAATCCGCCGATATTTCGCTTCAAGTTCCGGCGAACAACCCCACATGAACATCTGCGTCTGCGGCGCGAGCGTTGGCATCTTCTCGTAGAGCTCGGCCACCGCCCGCCCAATCTTCGGATCGACCGTCGCCGTGCCACGCTCGTCCGGCGTCACCGACCATTGCTGAACGATGGGCAAATACGGCCAGTTCTCCGGAAACTCATAAAAACTCGGCCCACCGTATTCTCCCCCGATGATCGGTTTCTCATATCCGTTCGCGCGCATCCGCTCCCGAATGTAGTCCACGCGCGGCACGATCGTCTCCGGGCTCAGATAAAGCCTCAGATCGAACACGTCGAAAGCATCGCCTGCCTCGCGCAACACATGATCGAAAAACGCCAGCGCCACGTCCTGATGCGGCATCGGAGGAACGGGTTCTCCACCGGGCATCTTCAATCCGGGCGGCACGAATAATCCGTCGCAACCGCCAAGCACCACCAACGCGTCCGGATCCGCCGCCTTGACCGCGCGATGAAAAATCCGCAGCTGAGCGACAAACTCCTCCACGCTGCCCGACCAAAACGCCGGGTTCGTCGGCTCCGCGTCATTGCCCCAATACCGCACCCGCCCGCGGTATCGGCTCACCGTCTCAAAAACGAAACGATAATAGTCGTCCGGATCCTTCGCGGGCGTCGCCGGCATCATGATCGCCGGAACGCGCGTCGCCCAGGTCGACGCCGAGTAGAGCGTGACAAATCCTTCGTCCGGACTCCGCAACTCGCCGACATACGTGTCCAACGCCGACCAATCGAACCGCTCCCGCTCCGGCTGAATCTGCTCCCAAAACAAAATCACCCGACTCAGCCCGCCGCCGAGCTCACGCACTCCGCCCACATACGGCCGCGGCTCTACGCCGACATGCCCATAGAGATAGCCCCAGGCGATGCCGAAGGGCGATGCATCCGTCGAAGAGGAACTTGGAGTCGCGAAGCTCATGTGCGTGGCCACGGCGAAAAAAGCGCCGAGAAGAAAAGGATGTTTCATCACAGGATTGCTCTGCAGGGCAGCGAACTTCGCTGCGGGTTATTCGGTTGAAGACGACGCCTTGCGAGATCCGCGCGCCGCCCCCGCGCGCTGCTTTCGCGTCGCAAGATCGAAGATCGTGGCGAGCTCCGCCGCATACTCCGCCAGCGACAGCCTTGGATTCGCCACCCATTGCGCCAACGCCCCGTTGATCGCGTGCATGAGCGTCGTCGCCATCGGCATGATCGCGAACGTCCGAAACTCCCCGTCCGCCTGTCCTTTTTTCAGAATAGCGATCACCGATTTCAGATACGCCGCCTCCGACCGCTCCCGCAGATACAGCGCGCCCCGCTCGTCGCGGTGGTTCATCAGGATATAAGAAACCGCCAGCAGCTTCGCGCGGTTCTGCTCGAGAAACGCAAACTCCGACGCGATGTAGGCCTGCAACTGCCCGCGCGCGGTGGCCTCCGCCGCGATTCGCGGCACGATGAAATCGCGGATCTCCGCAAAGATCAGATCGACCGCCTCCTCCACGAGTTCGTCCTTCGTGCCAAAGTGATACACGACGACGCTTTTGCTGATGCCCGCCCGCTGCGCGACCTTCGCAAGCGATGCCCCCGCATAACCTTCCTCGGCCACTCCCTCGATCAACGCTTCGACCAGCTGCCGCCGCCGCGCCTGCTCGATGAACGACAATGTTCGACCGGTCGGACTATTTTTATCCTTCACGGTCGAAACCCAGCCTGGCCGGTCAGCCATGTCAAGTCACCCGGCGCGCCGCATGCATGAAAAAACCCTCACGCCAATCGTTGTCGTTCTGAGAAAACACGACGCTCATCGAGCCCTCCGTCCGCCTCACCGGCTAACCCACACCCAAGCCGGCCTTCATTCCCCTTCGCCGCGCGGTTCGAAATTGGTGGACCGGATCGGGATCAAACCGACGACCTCGTCGTTGCGAACGACGCGCTCTATCAACTGAGCTACCGGCCCACGAAAGGAACGGTGGTTTTGCGCAATCGCCGCGCGCGAGTAAACACCAATTTTCCAAAACTGCGGAGACGCTTCACGTCGCGACACATGCGTCGCCGCCGCGCCTGCGGGCCGCGTCGCCACTCAACTCGCCGCCGCCCCGAGCAACCGCGCAAAAACCATCTTCCCGCCGCCACTCGGCAACACACTCGTGATCTCCACCGCGACCCGCTGCCCGATCAGCGTCCTCGCCGCCCCCACCACGACCATCGATCCATCTTCGAGATACCCCACCGCCTGCCCTTCGTCCCGCCCGGGCTTCACCAACTCCACTTCGATCGTCTCGCCGATCATCAGCTCCGGTCGCAACGATTTCGCGAGCAGGTTGAGGTTCAGCCATTGCACGCCGTGAAACTCCGCCATCTTCGCCAGATTGTAATCCGTCGTCAGCAGCTTCGCGCGCATCGACTGCGCCAAAAACACCAGCTTCGCATCCACGTCCGCGCGCTTCGTCACCTCACTCTCCGGAATCCGGATATCGAGATGCTTCAACCGCCGCAGCTGGTTCAACACCTCCAATCCCCGCCGCCCCCTCGCCTGCTTCTGCGGATCCGTCGAATCCGCCACCGCTTGCAACTCCGTCAGCACAAAGCGCGGAATCACCAGCGCCGCATTCAAAAATCCCGCCTCGCACACCCGCGCAATCCGCCCGTCGATCAACACACTCGTGTCCACCACCACCAGCGGCACGTCCACTTCATGCGGCACGAACCGCACATACGGTATCACCAAATTGAATTCATCCTTCCCCCGCAGCGCGATCACCGTCGCCAGATACGTGCAGATCACGAAGAGCGACAGCTGAAACAAATGAATGAGCTGCGGATCGCCCGCCGCGAACAACGGCGAGGTCCCCAGCAAATACGCAATCAGCGACCCCACCGCCAAACCGAAGGTGATCGCCGACAGCCCGCGCAGCGAAAAACCTTTCAACAACATGTCCACGAGCACCACCAGCGTGCCAATCAGCAAACCGATCGTCACCGCGATCCCGCGTTTATCATCCCACTCCTCGATCGTGTAGCACACCAGCCACCCGCACGCACCGCACAGCAGCAGAAAAAAAACCCGAATGGCGAAAAGCGTCCGATTCATCCCGCGCGATAATGGAACACCACCAGCAACGCCAGCGGCACGCCCACTCCCACCAGCATGCAAGCCACCAACACCTTCAGGTGCCGGCGGGCTTTGATCTTTTCAGGAGTGTCCCCGTCCATTTCAGTGCGAGCGCACCAAAGCCCCCACGGCATGACAACGCAATACTGGCTCGTTAAATCCGAACCCGAGGCCTACGCGTGGACCGACCTCGTCCGCGATCGTCGCACCGCCTGGACCGGCGTCCGCAACTACGCCGCGCGCCTCAACCTCAACGCCATGCAGCGCGGCGACCGCGTCCTTTTCTACGAGAGCGTCACGACCAAGGCCGTCGTCGGCATCGCCGAAGTCACCAAAACCGCCTTCCCCGACGACACCGCCGACGAACCCGGCTGGGTCGCCGTCGAATTGAAAGCCGTCGAACCGCTCCCGACACCCGTCACCCTCGCGCAGATCAAAGCCGAACCTTCCCTCGCCGAGATTCCCCTTCTCCGCCAATCGCGGCTTTCCGTCATGCCGCTCCCCGCCGCCGCCTACAAAAAGATCGTGTCGCTCGGCTCATGACCGCGGAACCCGGCCCTCTCGTCCGGGTCGCGCCGCCCATTGACACCCGCCCAACCCCTTCCGTATCTCTGCCCCTTATGGACAAGCCGGTCTACGTGCTCGAGTTCGAAAAACCGCTCCGCGAGCTCGCGAAGGAGCTCGACGCCCTGCACCAGAAATCGCTCGAGCAAAACCTCGATCTCTCCGCCGAAGTGGCCGGCATCGAAAAGCGCTTCGCCCAGGCGCGCCGCGAGATCTACACGAATCTCACGCCATGGCAGCGCGTCCAAATCGCGCGGCATCCCGACCGCCCCTACGCGCTCGATTACATCAATCTGATCTGCACCGATTTTCAGGAGCTTCACGGCGATCGCCAGTTCAACGACGACCGCGCGCTCATCGGCGGCACCGCGTTCCTCAACGGCGAATCCGTGATGATCATCGCCCAACAAAAAGGCCGCGATCCCAAGGAACGCATCGTCCGCAATTTCGGCATGCCCCAACCCGAGGGCTATCGCAAAGCCCTTCGTTTGATGCGCATGGCCGAAAAATTCGGCCTGCCTCTGCTCACGTTCATCGACACGCCCGGCGCGTATCCAGGCGTTGAATCCGAAGCCCGCCACGTCTCCGAAGCCATCGCGATGAACCTCCGCGAAATGGCCGCGCTCCGCGTTCCTTCCGTCGCCGTCATCGTCGGCGAGGGCGGCTCCGGCGGCGCCCTCGGCATCGGCCTCACCGATCGCGTGCTCACGTTCGAAAACAGTTACTACTCCGTCATCTCGCCCGAGGGTTGCGCCGCCATCCTCTGGAAAGACCGCGCCGCCGCCTCCAAAGCCGCCGAAGCGCTAAAACTTTCCGCCGCCACGCTCGAGCAACTCGGCGTCGTCGACGAGGTCATCCCCGAGCCGCTCGGCGGCGCCCACCACGCCGTCACCGAAGCCGCCGACTCGCTCAAGGTCGCCCTGCAAAAACATCTCGCCGAGCTGCGCGCTCTCTCCCCCGACCAGCTCCTCGACAGCCGCTACAACCGCTACCGCCATCTCGGCGTTTACGAGGAAAACGGCGTCACGCACAACTGACGACGAGGGAAGCTCCAAGCTCCAGAGAATCTCCGATTTCCAACTCCCAACCCGTCCTCCTCGGACGGGTTTTGTTTTTGATCCTTGTTCGTTCTCTGGAGCTTGGATCTTGGATCTTCACAACGCTACGCGCCGCGCACCGTCAGCAGCTCGATCTTCAACGCCGACGCCATCGCCGCCCCAATCTCGACGATCACGCCGCTCAATCGCACATCGTCCGTCGCCATGTCGAATCGACGCGGCATGCCCGTCACAAATTTGCTCACCACCGGCTCCACCGCCCGCCCGAGCACGCTCGCATAAGGCCCCGTCATCCCGACATCGCAGATAAAGGCCGTCCCTTTCGGCAACACGGTCGCATCCGCCGTCGGCACATGCGTATGCGTCCCAATCACCGCCGTCACGCGACCGTCCAAATACCACCCCATCGCCACTTTCTCCGAAGTCGCCTCCGCATGCACTTCCACGATGATCGCGTCACACTGCGCCCGCAGTTGCTCGATCATCCGATCCGCCGCCAAGAACGGGCAGTCCGCTTTCAACCCCATGAACTGGCGTCCCAGAACCGTGAATACAGCCACGCGAAATCCCCGCGCCTCCACGATCAGGTGATCCCACCCTGGATTCGACGCCGGCAAATTCGCCGGACGGCACACGCGATCGATCTGCGTAATCTCGGATTCCCACCCGCGCTGATCCCACACGTGATCGCCCAACGTGATCGCATCGATCCCCGCCTCGAGCAGCGACCGCGCGATCGCACCCGTGATCCCGTTGCCCGCCGCCGCATTTTCTCCGTTCGCGATCACGAAATCGATCGAATGCTCCGCACGAATCCTTTGCAGCTTCTGGTTAACGATTTCCCGCCCCGGCCGACCCACAATGTCGCCGATAAAAAGGAGCTTCAACATCGCCCCACAAGGAACCCCGCCGCCGCATCGCACAACTGCGAACTTCAGCCGCCCGCTTCACCTCGGAGCGGAACGCATGTGCGTTTCGCCTCCTTCCCCTTTGTAGAGCAGGGTCTCCCGCCCCCGCCGCTTCCTCCCGGACCCACCCATCCCAAAGCTTGCCACCTCCCTCGCGTAACCTTTTTCTGACCGATCTCATTTCAAACTCAGACGCCCATGAAATCCACAACCTCCCCCGCCTCGTTTCCCCAGCCTGAAATCGGCCGCGAAATGAAGGGATCCGACGCCGTCGTCGAATGCCTCATCCGCGAGGGCGTGGATGTCGTTTTCGCCTACCCCGGCGGCGCCTCGCAGGAGCTCCACCAATCGCTCGCGCGCACCGATAAGATCCGCACCATCCTTCCCCGCCACGAACAGGGCGGCTCCTTCGCCGCCGAGGGCTACGCTCGCGCCACCGGCAAGGTCGGCGTGTGCATGGCCACCTCGGGCCCCGGCGCTACGAATCTCGTCTCCGCGATCGCCGACGCGTTCATGGATTCCATCCCGCTCGTCGCCATCACCGGCCAGGTTTACTCCAAATACATCGGCAAGATGGCATTCCAGGAGACCGACTTCTACGGCATGACGCTGCCGATCGTGAAGCACTCCTACCTCGTGATGAACGTGCACGATATCCCGCGCGTCTTCAAAGAGGCTTTCCACCTCGCGCGCAGCGGTCGTCCCGGTCCCGTCATCATCGACCTGCCGAAAGACGTCCAACAGGCGAAATTCCAACCCGTCTTCCCCGCCTCGATCGAATTCCGCAATCCTTACGCCACCGCCACGCAGCACGCGTCCGACGAACAACTCAAAACCGTCCTCGGCCTCATCGCCGAAGCAAAGCGTCCCATCATCTACGCGGGCGGCGGCATCATCTCCGCCGAGGCTCACAACGAGCTGCGCGCCTTCGCCGAAAAAACCAACATCCCCGTCGCCACCACGCTGATGGGCGTCGGCGCCTTCCCCGAAACGCATCCGCTCTCGATGCACTGGTTCGGCATGCACGGCTCCGCCT
>JAFAAS010000176.1 GCA_023426435.1 Verrucomicrobiota bacterium
GGCCAGGAACTGGTTGCCCAGGCCCTCGCCCTTGCTGGCGCCGGCCACGAGCCCCGCGATGTCGACAAATTCGATCGCCGCCGGGATCACCACGCTGGTTTTGGCGATCCGCTGCAGGACCGCCAGGCGGTCGTCCGGAACGGTGACAACCCCGACGTTGGGGTCGATCGTGCAGAAAGGATAATTGGCAGCCTCCGCCTTGCGGGTGCGGGTGAGCGCGTTAAAGAGGGTGGATTTGCCGACGTTGGGCAGGCCGACGATGCCAGCTTTGAGCATAAGCGCGGAACGTCTCGCGCGCGGCAACGCTGGTCAACGGAAAAGGCCCGTGGGTCGCTCGCGGGCGGGGTGGTGCCGAAGGCCGGCGGGCGTTATTCCAGGAAGAAGTCGACGGTGGTGACGACGCGGAGGATTTTGCGTTCGGGCGTGGCGATGTCTCGGTCGTAGATTTCGAGGGCGCCTTGCGTGGCGCGGCGCATGGCGCCGACCTCGGCGTTGGAGTCCTGGGCGAACTTCCCGGCGGCGGCGCGGGCGTTGGCGGTGGCTTCCGCGATCATCTCGGGTTTGATGCCGTTGATGTCGGCGAAGAGAAACTCGGGGCGATCGCTGTAATCGTTATTGGCGAGGGTGATTCCCTGCTCGAGAAGTGTATCCGCGGATTGGATAGCGGTTTTAACGACATCGACCTGTTCGCTGCGGACGACGAGGGTGACGACGGCCTTGTAACGGGGGAGGGCGGCGCGCGTGCTGTCGTTGCGCAGGTAGTTTTCTTCCTCGCGATCCGAGACGGTGGGGAGGCCGAAGGTGATGTCGGCGGCGGAGATTTGATGTTGGGCGAGGAAGGCGAGGACCTTGGTGCGCGCGTCGGCCATGGCGTTTTGGAGCGAAGGAAGATCGTCGGCGGACACGGCGAAGCGCAGCGGCCAGATGGCGAGCGTGGCGGTGACCTCGCGTTCGGAAAGACCTTTGACGGTGAGATAGCGATCGAAGGCGCGGCCTTTTTGGACGGCGCGGCCGACCTGATAGCCGAAGATGGCGAGTCCGGCGGCGAGAGTGAGTCCGAGAACGGCGAAGGCGCGAGTGGAGATCATTGGGGAAGCGGGAGAAGGCAACGTGGTGCCAACGCGCTTCGTTCGCGCCAATCACAATTCGGCCGGGTTGAGAAACTTCGTGCGCGCAAGGGTGCGTGCGGACGTTCAGTGAGCGGCGCGGCTTTGGCGAACGGCGCGAATGACCAGCGTGAGGACGATGCCGACGACGATGGCCGTGCTGATCGGACCGATGACCTTTTCGACCTGTTCGTAGTTGCTGCCGAGGGCACGACCGGCGCCGGCGAGGATCGATGACCACACGGCGGACCCGATCGTCGTGTAGGCAAGGAATCGAGGCAGCGGCATGCGTGAGACGCCGGCGGGAATGGAGATGAGGGAGCGGATGCCGGGGATGACGCGGCAGAGGAGGACGGTTTTGCCCCCGTGGCGTTCGAACCAGTCGTGGGATTTATCGAGATCCTTGGGCGAGAGGCCGATCCATTTGCCGTGTTTTTGAGCCCAGCGACGCAGGCGATCTTCGCCGGCCCAGTGGCCGAGGTAGTAAAGGGGAATGGCGCCGAGGACGGAGCCGGCGGTTCCGGCGAGGATGACGAAGGCGAGAGAAAGTTCACCCTGAGTGCTGATGAAACCGGCGAGCGGCATGATCAGCTCGGAAGGGATTGGTGGGAAAACGTTTTCCAGAACCATCAGGAAAATAATTCCGGCGTAGGAGAATTGCTCCATCGTGGATTTGATCCATTCGCTCATGGTGGTGGGCGAAGGTTAGTCCGGGCGGGAACGCCGAGGTTCGGAGCGCAGTTTGGCGGGGACTCGGTGCTTGACACCCCCGGAGCCGGAAGGTGTTGTCCTCAACTTTTCCAAGCAAGCATAGCTCCGCAAAATTCCGCTCATGGCACTCAAAATCCGTCTCACCAAGGTTGGCTCCGTGCATCAGCCGCTGTATCGCGTGGTCGTCGCTGAAGCGCGTTCCCGCCGCGATGGCGACGCAGTCGAAAACCTCGGCACCTACACGCCCAAGACCAAGGGCAACCCGATCAATCTGAAGCTCGATCGCGTCGATTACTGGTTGAGCAAGGGGGCGAAGCCGACGAACACGATGCACGCCATGATCAAGAAGGCGCGTCGCTCGGCGGCGGCGACCGAGCCGGCGGCCTGAGTGGTCTGAGCTGAACCTCAGAGATACGAAGACACGGAGTCTTCGGACGACGACCTCGGAAGATGCTTCCGAGGTTTTGTTTTTTCCCTGCTCTCCGTGCCTCGGTGGTTAAACCTGTCCGGCGATGCCCTTGAAGATCGATGTTTTGACGCTTTTTCCGCGGATGCTGGATGGCTTCCTGGCGGAGAGTATTTTGGGGAAGGGCATTGCGGCGGGACGTCTGGCGGTGAACGTGCACGATCTGCGCGCGTGGACGACGGACAAGCATCGCACGGCGGATGATCGGCCGTTTGGGGGCGGCGCGGGGATGGTGATGAAGCCGGAGCCGGTGTTTGCGGCGATCGAGCAGGTGCAGACGCCGGGGTGTCGAAGGATTTATCTTACGCCGGATGGAACGCCGCTATCGCCGGCGATCGCGCACGAACTTTCGCAGCAGCAGCATTTGGTGATGTTGAGCGGACATTATGAAGGGATCGATCAGCGGATTCGCGATTGTGTGATCGATCAGGAGATCAGCATTGGCGATTATGTGCTGACGAATGGCACGCTGGCGGCGGCGGTGGTGATCGATGCGCTGGCGCGCTTCATTCCGGGCGTGCTCGGGGAGGAAAAGTCATTGACGCACGAATCCTTCACCAGCAAGTTGCTCGACTTTCCTCAATACACGCGTCCCGCCGAATTTCGGGGCATGTCCGTTCCCGAGGTTCTCCTCTCGGGCAACCATGCCGAAATCGAGAAATGGCGGCACGCGCGACAGGTGGAAAAGACCCGCAAGGTCCGTCCCGATTTACTCAACTAACTCACAGCCATGAACCCGATCATCCAAGAAATCACCGCCGCTCAGGTGAAGAAAGACCTCGCCCCCTTCAAAGTCGGCGACGGTGTGCGCGTGCACACGAAGGTCCGCGAAGGCGACAAGGAGCGCGTGCAGGTTTATGCGGGGATCGTGATCGCGCGCAAAGGTCATGGCATCCACGAGACGTTCACGGTTCGCCGCATCAGCTATGGTGAAGGCGTCGAGCGCGTGTTTCCGGTCAATTCGCCCAACATCGTGAAGGTCGAAGTCGAGCGCGAGTCCGAGGTGATGAAGGCGCGCCTTTACTATCTCCGCGGCCGCACCGGCAAGGCGGCGATCGCGGTGCAAGAGAAGGATCGTTCGGCGCAGATTCACGCGGCGAAGCTCGCGGCAAAGGAGCAGGCGGCGGCTCCGGCGGCGGCGAACTGATCGCGCGAAGATCTGGTTTTGAATTTCGAAAAGCGAGTCCCGCGGGACTCGCTTTTTTTTGATCCGGGATTGGCGCGGGCCAAGTGACGCCGGGGAGCAGCTGGAATATTATGCGTCGAGTTCGCTGGCCGACAATGCGGCCGGGAGTGCGAGCGGACGTTCGCAGGTGCTGGAAATCGCGATGTGTTGGCCCGAGGCGGAGGATTTTTCGAAGGCTTCCATGACTTCGAGGACGTGTTGGGCGAGCGCGCCGCTGGCGCGGTGCGGGCGATCGCGGCGAAGGATTGAGAGCGCCATGTCGGCGAGGCCGGAACCGCGACCGCGCTCGATGGTGTGGGAGTGCGGGATCTCGTTGTAATCGGCTGTAGCGCCGCGACGGATACGCACGAGACCGTCGAACCGATTGGGGTCGGGCGCCTCGAGCGTTCCCTCGGTGCCGAAAACGAGCAGGCACGGGAGCGGGTAGGGCCAGGTGTCGAAACTCGTGACGATCGTGGCGGTGGCGCCGCTGGCGAAATCCATCACGCCGGCGACGTGGGTGGGCACATGGACGGGGATTTTGGTGCCGGCGAGCGGCTGGCTGGTGATGATCCGTTCCTTGAACGCGGCTTGAGCGGAACCGCAGACGCGCGCGACGGGACCGAGAAAGTTCACGAGCGCGGTGATGTAGTAGGGGCCCATGTCGAGCATCGGGCCGCCGCCGCGTTCGTAGTAGAATTGTGGAGACGGATGCCAGCTCTCGTGTCCGCGATTGAGCATGAACGCCATCGCCGAGACCGGACGGCCGATGGCGCCATCGTCGATGGCCTTGCGCGCGGTTTGAAGTCCGCCGCCGAGAAACGTGTCGGGGGCGCAGCCGACCAGCAGGTTCTTGGCGCGGGCGAGGGAGAGGACCTGGGAGCCCTCGGCGGCGTCGAGGGCGAACGGTTTTTCGGTGTAAACGTGTTTCCCGGCCTGGAGGGCGTGCGTGTTTACGGTGGCGTGCGCGGCGGGGATGGTGAGGTTGAGAACGAGATCGATATCGGGGGAGGCGAGAAGTTCGTCGACGGAAGAGGCGCGAATGCCGTGCTCGCGGGCTTTGGCCTCGGCGCGCGCGAGGTCGAGGTCGGCGCAGGCGACGATTTTGATGAAATCATAGCGGGCGCAGCCGGCGAAGTATTGATCGCTGATCTTGCCGCAACCGATGAGACCGACGTGAACGGGGGAACGCATAGGGTGGGTGGAGTAAGGGGAACGGAGATGAGTCGTTTCTGAGCGAGCGGAAGGTGCAAAAAAAAGCGAGCGGGAGGCTGGGGTGGAATCATTCACGCGCATGATTCGGGTGAGCCGTGAGATCGATGGAAAATCCCGTTGACGCGCGTGTCGCGCGCCCTTTGCTCTGGCCCTTCGCGTTTGGGGCAAGATAGCTCAGTTGGTAGAGCAGAGGACTGAAAATCCTTGTGTCCCCGGTTCGATTCCGGGTCTTGCCACCATCGCGCGCCTCCGGTCCACCCCATGTTGCTCCTGCTTCCGAAGGTTCGCACGGTTTGTTGTGCGCTGGCGTTGGGAGCGATGATTCTGGGAGGCGGTTGCGAGCGGCCGGATTCTGCGGAGACGGAGCGGCCGACGAGAAAGGGAACCGTCGAGGCGCTTGATCGTTATGTGCCGGAGGCGATCGGCGGGGTGCCGGCGGACAAGCCATGGATCTCGCACGTGAACATTGTCGATCTGGATCAGGATGGGCGGCCGGATGTGCTGGCGTGTGACGACAAGTTGCTGGCGGTGGTGTGGCTGCGGCAGGTGGCGCCGGGAACGTTCGAGGAAATCGTGATTGGGCCGGAGTTGCTCGCGCCGGTGCACACCGAGGCGGTGGACATCGATGGCGACGGGGATCTCGACGTGCTGGTGGCGTGCATGGGCGAAGTGTTTCCGAACAACGACAAGATTGGATCGGTAGTGATTTTGGAGAATGACGGACAGCAGCGTTTCACGAAACGGATGATCATCGATCAAGTCGCGCGCGTGACGGATGTGCGGTCCGGAGATTTCAACGGCGACGGCCGGCTCGATCTGGCGGTCGCGCAGTTTGGTTATCATCAAGGCGAGATTCGGTGGATGGAGAATCTCGGCGGTTGGGAGTTCAAGAGTCACAACCTCCTAAACCTGTCCGGCGCGATCAATGTGTGCGTCGCGGACATGACGGGGAATGGGACGCTCGATATTGTCGCGCTCGTGTCGCAGCAGTGGGAGGAAGTGTATTTGTTCGAGAATGACGGAAAGGGAAACTTCACGAACAAGATCATCTTCGGATCGACGAACGAAGACTATGGCAGCAGCGGGATCAGCTTGTGCGATTTGAACCGGGACGGGCGGATCGACGTGCTCTATACGAATGGCGATGGATTCGCGTATGCGGAGCCGGGTGGACGCCCATGGCATGGCGTGCAGTGGCTCGAGAATCGCGGGGATGGCTATTTTCGTTTTCGACGCATTGCGAATCTGGCGGGCGCTTACAGTCCGGTGGGAGTCGATTTGGATGGCGACGGTGCGACGGATATTTTGTGCACGAGCGGATTCAATGATTGGAGCAAGCCGAACGCGATTTCGATGATGGCGTTCATGAATGACGGGCGGGAGAATTTCACTCCTCACGTGCTGGCGTATGCGCCGATTCAACTCGTGAGTTGTGCGGCGGGAGATCTGGACGGATCGGGAAAACTTTCGCTCGTGACGGGCGGGTTCAATTCGTATCCGCCGTTTGAGAAGATGAGCCGAATCACGTGGTGGAAACCGGCGGAGCGGCCATGACGATGCGCCGATGGGTTTTCGTGGCGGTGGGGGTGGTCGGGCTGGCGGGGATCGCGTGGCTGGGCCCGCGGGCGTGGGAAAGCAAGGTGACGCTCGCGCGGTATCGGCCGGAGTTGCCGGATTTGTCGGGATGGCCGGCGGTGGCGCAGGAGCGCTTTCGCGAGATGGATCGGGCGGCGCGAACGATGATGAAGGCGCGGGAAGCGATGGCGGAGTTGGGGCGTTTGTATCAGGCGAATGGATTCTTCGAGGAAGCTCTGGCGTGTTACGAAGGTTTGAGGGAAGTCGATCCGGAGAATGCGCAATGGCATCATTTGCCGGCGGCGGCTTTGTCGGGGCTGGGGCGGTTGGAGGAAGCGGAGCCGCTGTTCAGGCGCGCGGCGGAGCTGGCGCCGGATTATCGGCCGGCGCATGTGCGGGCGGGCGATGTGTTGCTGAAGGCGAATCGCTGGGACGAGGCGCGGCGGCAGTATGAGGACGTGCTCGCGCGTTTCGGGGACGAGCCTTACGCGCTGCTGGGATTGGCGCGCGTGGCGATCGCGCGGGAGCGTTGGGAAGACGCGGAGATGTTGCTCAATCGCGCGGTGGCGAAGGACGAGAATTTCGCGGCGGGACTTTTTTTGCTGGTGACGGTGCACAGGCATTTTGGGCGCGAGGAGGAAGCTGCAAGGATCGAGGCGCGCGTGAACCATCGGGAGTTCGTCGAGATGCGGGATCCGTGGGTCAATGCCCTGATCGATGCGTGTTACGAACCGTATTATCTGAGCGTGGCGGCGAGTGCGTCGATTTTTCGGCATGATCCCGAGCGGGCGAAGCATTGTTTGGAGAGAGCGGCGTCGCTGGCGGAGAAGCCGGGGCCGTATCTGCGTCAGCTTGGGCAGATTCATCTCTTCACGCGCAATCCCGCGGAGGCAGCGATGTTGGTGGCGAAGGCGGTGGCGTTGCAGCCGACGGATGCCGAGGCGTGGACGATTTGGGTGAATGCGTTGCTCGCGCTGGGCGATCGGTCGGAGGCGTATCGGGTGGTGCAGGACGGATTGAAGCATTGTCCCGATTCGGGGGCGCTTCGCTACGTGCATGGCTACATGCTTTCGGCGGATGGAAGGATGGAACGGGCGATTGAGGAGCTGCGGGAGGCGAAGCGGCTGCGGTCGACGCAGGCGGATGTTTATATCGAGTTGGGGCGCGCTTACTTCAAAATCGGAGAAGACGAAGCAGGCGCGGCGGAGATGAAGGAGGCTTTGTTGGTGCAGCCGGATCATCCGGTCGCGCTCGTGATTGTGGCGCGATATACGATCGATCACGGAGATGCGGAAGGGGCGCGCGAGTGGGTCCGGCGGGTTCGGCTGCAGCCGCGGATTGTGCCGGAGGATGTGGAGCTGGTGGAGACGGAGTATCGGCAGAAGTTTGGGCGTGCTCCCTGACGGCGCGGCGGTCGCACCGGTGGCGGGCCGGCGAAAGATAGGAGGTTTTCCCACCCTTTTCGCCGCAACGAATCGCGCGCGGGTGACTCTATGCGTGACTCCGGCGCAGCGGCGAGTGCAGCGAGGCGGCCGGGAATCGTCATGGCATTACGAATACAATCTTTGTGGACGCAACGGGTGCAGGGGGCGCTGCGCCGGAGGGGCGAGCGGTTGGGACGCGGACGAGTGCCGGTTCAGCCCGGCCCCGTGCCGGCGGAATGGGACGAAGCGTTCCTGCGGGTGGAGAGCTATTTGCGCGCTCATCAAGTGGAGAGCCGGATGCTGTTGACGCGGTTGACGGGCGATATCATCGCGGATGCGCAGGCGCTGGCGGCGCAGATGCCGCACGAGGCGCCGGTGACGATCGCGATGCGTTTGGCCCATGCGCGGATCGGCGAGTGGATGCAGCGGGCGATGGGTGAAGGTTCGTGGGATGACGAACGATTCCGGGCGCGCGGCCGTTTGGCGTTGTTGATGGCGGAATTGCCGGAGCGGTGTCCGCAGGAGTTTCTCGGCAGCGAGCCGCTGCCGCCGGACGTGCGGAGCAAAATCGCGTCGGCGCAGTTGGTGGCGGGACCGGAGATGCGTCCGTTGACGATGCCGCCGGCGATGCTGGAGTTTCCGTTGGTGGAGATCGCGGAGGCGAAGTGGGTGACGTTCAGCCGCTCGGCTTTTGTGCGCTCGGCGGCGTCGTGGGTGTTGTTCGTCACCATCGTGGGGGCGGCGTGGTATGCGAGTCGTTGATACGCAGCGATGAAGACCGAAGATTTTGTTCCGACGCGGGTGAGTCCGCAGGTGGCGACGCGCCGGCGCACGCGGGTGGCGGGTTTGGTGGCGGCGCTCACGGCGCCGGCGGTGGCGCTGATGGCGGATCTGCACTGGTATTCGGGATTCGATTTCTGGAAGGCGGTGCATCTGGTCCTGTTTGCAATCCTGTTTGCGCTGATCGCGTTTGGCGCGGTGCAGGCGGCGATCGGGTTTTGGTTGCGCGGACGCGGCGGCGACGAGTTTGAGATCGGGCGGACGATCGATCCGGACGATCGCTCGATCATGTATGCGCCGACGGCGGTGGTAATGCCGATTTGCAATGAGGATGTGCGTCGGGTGTTCGAGGGGTTGCGCACGATTTACGGGTCGGTGGAGGCGGACGGGCAGCTCGCGAATTGCGAGTTCTTTGTGTTGAGCGATTCGACGGATCCGAATCGTTGGGTGGAGGAGGAGGCCGCGTGGTTGTCGCTCGTGCAGAAACTGGATGCGCACGGGAAGATTTTTTATCGGAAGCGTCGGGTGGGGATTAACAAGAAGGCGGGGAACATCGCAGACTTCTGCAAACGCTGGGGCAGTCGTTATCGTTACATGGTGGTGCTGGATGCGGACAGCATCATGAACGGCGAAGCGGTGGCGAAGCTGGTGCGGCTGATGGAGCGGAACCCGCGGGTCGGTTTGATTCAGGCGGTGCCGTCGCTGGTGAATGGGACGACGATCCTGGCGCGCGTGCAGCAGTTCGCGAGCAGGCTATATGGCGGGATCTTTGCGGCGGGGTTGAATTACTGGCAGTTGGGTGAAGCGAATTACTGGGGGCACAATGCGATCATCCGGGTGAAGCCGTTTATCCGGCATTGTTCGCTGCCGGAGCTGCCGGGCGACGGGCCCTTTGGCGGGCGGATCTTGAGTCACGATTATGTGGAAGCGGCGTTGATGCGGCGGGCGGGCTGGCAGGTGTGGCTGGCGGCGGATGTTGCGGGGAATTACGAGGAGTGTCCGGCGACGCTGGTGGATTTCGCGAAACGCGATCGGCGGTGGCTGCAGGGGAACTTGCAACATACGCGGTTGATCGTGGCGGGCGGGTTTCACTTGGTGAACCGGCTGCATTTTTTGTTGGGGATTCTGGCGTATGTGGCGTCGCCGCTGTGGTTCGCGTTCCTGTTGCTCTCGTGTGTGATCGCGTATCGCGAAGTGGGCGCGGCGGCGGCGGGCGGCGTGGAGCATACGTTGCCGTGGAGTTTGGGCGCGCAGTCGATCGGGCTGTTTGTGGGGACGCTGGCGTTGTTGTTTTTGCCGAAGGTGCTGGCGTTGCTGGATCTGCGGCGGCGACCGGGCGAGGTGGTGAAATTCGGAGGGTGGGGACGAATCGTGACGGGCGTGGTGACGGAGACGGTGACGTTTACGTTGATCGCGCCGGTGTTGATGCTGTTTCACACGAAGTTCGTGTTGCTGACGCTGCTGCGGCAGACGGTCGCGTGGGGGAGTCAGCGACGCGGCGGGGCGGGGGCGTCGGCGTGGGCGGAAGCGGTGGAAGCGCACGCGGGGCAGACGCTGTTCGGCGTGGCGTTGACGTTGTGGGTGCTGTCGGTGAGCCCGGCGCTGGCGTGGTGGATGTCGCCGCTGCTGGCCGGGATTCTGTTGTCGATTCCGTTGTCGTATTTGACGGGTGCGGACGACGTGGGGGAAGCGGTGAAACGTAAGGGGATTTTCACTACACCGGAGGAGTCGGCGCCGCCGGTGGTGTTATTGCGACTGGCGAGTGCGCTGGCGGAGCCGCCGCCGGGACGACCGGTGATGCCGGAGTTGGCGGATCATGGCGGTGTGATGCAGGCGGTGCTCGATCCCTATGTGAATGCGGCGCACGTGTCGTTGTTGCGCGCGAAAGACGATCGTCCGGCTGCGACGGAGCAGCGACTGGCGGAATTGCGGCGGCGGCTGGTGTTGGAGGGGCCGGAGGAGTTGGAGCGCGGCGAAATCATGGCGCTGTTGGGCGACGTCGACTCGATGGTGACGCTGCATGAGGAAATCTGGTCGGCACCGGCGGTGCGGCTGGCGCCGTGGTGGCAGCGGGCGTTGCAGTATTATCAGCTGGTGGCGCTGCCGCCGCAGACGGCGTTTACGCGGGCGGCGTAGATTAACGGCGGCGGTGGGATGCGCCGAGCGCGCGCGGGTTTTGCTAGGAGAGTGGAAGCGGGCCGGCGGGTGTGGCGGCATGACGCATGCGATGATTCCCCGAAGAAGGTGTCGGAGACTGACCGTGGCGAAACGCTTTAGAGCGGAAGCCGGGGAGAGGCGGAGGCTTTGGCGGCGGCGACGCCGAACCCGGGATTTGCGCGGGTGTCGGTCCGCGCATGATCAAGCGGAAGATCGGCGAGGAGCCGCGGCCCGAGCAGGCGAAGCCTGAATGGCTGCCGCTCGAGCGGATCGCGGAGGTGGAAATCACTTCGGAGGAAGTCACGCATCCGATCGAGGCGGCGCTCGCGGGAAGCGGAGCGGGATGGCGCGCGGCGAGTCCGGGCGAACAGACGATCCGGCTGTTGTTTCCGCAGCCGCAGCCGGTGAGACGCGTGCGAATCGCGGTCGACGAAGCGGAGCGCGCGCGAACGCAGGAGTTTGTGCTGCGTGCGTTCACGGCGGGGGGGCTTTGGCGCGAGGTGGCGCGGCAGCAGTTCAACTTCAGTCCCGCGGGGGCGACGGAGGAGCGCGAGGAGTATCGCGTGGAGTTGCCGGAAGTGTCGGCGTTGGAGCTGCGAATCCGGCCGGACATCGGTGGAGGCGAGGCGCGCGCATCGCTCCGGGAGCTGCGGGTGGGCTGACGATGAGCACGATGTCACAAATTCCGGATACGTTCGACGGCCGCCGGCGGACCCTGATTGAAAACGTGACGCCGCAGATCGACGGCGGGCGGTATCCAATAAAGCGATGCGTGGGCGAGGACGTGGTGGTGGAAGCGGATGTGTTTGCGGATGGGCACGACGCGGTCGCGGCGGTGGTGCACTTCAAGGCGGAGAGCGACGCGGAGTGGCGCGAGGTGGAAATGCACGCGCTCGGAAACGATCGTTGGCGGGCGTCCTTCGCGATCGAGCGACAAGGGCGGTATCGTTACACGGTGGAAGGCTGGGTGGATCACTTCCGGTCGTGGCAGCGCGATTTCGACAAGAAAGTCGCGGCGGAGCAGGAGGTGGGGATCGATCTGTTGGTGGGCGCGGAGCTGGCGCGGGTGGCGGCGCAGAAAGCGCCGGAGCCGGATCGCGCGATGTTGGAGAAATGGGTGAGTGAATTGGCGGAGGACGAGACGGAGGCGCGGATCGAAAAGGCGAGGGACCCGGTGATGCGGGCGCTGATGTTGCGTTATCCGGATCGGTCGCTGGCCACGCGATTCGACCGGGAGCTGGTGGTTTGGGCGGAGCCGGTGCGCGCGCGCTATGGCGCGTGGTATGAGCTTTTCCCGCGATCGGCGGGCTCGGACGGGAAGCGGCATGGCACGCTGCGCGACGTCGAGGCGCAATTGCCGCGGATTGCGGAGATGGGTTTCGACGTGTTGTATCTGCCGCCGATTCATCCCATCGGCTGGGCGTATCGCAAAGGACGCAACAACTCGACGGAAGCGCGACCCGACGATCCCGGCAGTCCGTGGGGAATTGGCGCGCAGGAAGGCGGGCATAAATCGATTCATCCGCAGCTCGGCACGCTGGCGGATTTCAAGCGGCTCGTGGCGGCGGCGGCGGCGTTGCAGATCGAGATCGCGCTCGATATCGCGCTGCAGTGTTCGCCGGATCATCCGTATGTGCGGGAGCATCCGGAGTGGTTCAAGCGGCGGCCGGACGGCTCGATTCAATACGCCGAGAATCCGCCGAAGAAGTATCAGGATATTTATCCCTTCGATTTCGAGACGCCGGCCTGGCGCGAGTTGTGGGCGGAAGCGAAGAGCGTGATCGAGTTTTGGGTGGAGCAAGGCGTGACGATTTTTCGCGTCGATAATCCGCACACGAAGGCGTTCCCCTTCTGGGAGTGGTGCATCGGCGAACTGAAGAAACGCCGGCCGGAGCTGATTTTTTTGTCGGAGGCGTTCACGCGTCCGAAGGTGAAATACAATCTCGCGAAGCTCGGGTTCACGCAGTCCTACAATTATTTCCCCTGGCGCAACACGAGCGAGGAACTGCGGACGTATTTGACGGAGCTGACGCGGACGGAAGTGCGGGAATTTTTCCGGCCGAGCTTGTGGCCGAACACGCCGGATATCTTGCCGCAAGCGCTGCAGTTTGGCGGGCGACCGGCGTTCATGTCGCGTTTCGTTTTGGCTGCGACGCGCGGAGCGAGTTACGGAATTTACGGGCCGGCGGATGAGCTTTGTGTGAACGCGCCCTTCAAGGCTGGTGGCGAGGAGTATCTCGATTCGGAGAAATACGAGATCAAGGCGTGGGATTTGAACCGGCCGGATTCGTTGCAGCCCTTGATTGCGCGGGTGAATGCGATCCGGCGGGAGAATCCAGCGCTGCACAGCAATGAACGGCTGACGTTTCATGGGACGGACAACCCGCAGTTGCTGGCTTACAGCAAGCGGACCGCGGATCGGGAGAATATCATTTTGACGGTGGTGAACCTGGATCCTCACCACGCGCAGGAGGCGCGGACGCGATTGGATCTGCGGGAGCTCGGCATCGAAGAAACGGATACGTTTCAGGTGCACGATTTGTTGACCGGATCGCGTTATCTTTGGCGCGGCGCGGAGAACTTTGTGCGGCTGGATCCGCAGCAGGTGCCGGCGGCGATCTTCCGGCTGAGGCGGCGGGTGAGGTCGGAGCAGGATTTCGATTATTTCATGTGACCCCTTTTGCGATGAACGATCCTCAACCCAGCCGACGAACTCCGGACCGAAATGCCGACATGGTCGACATGCCACTCGCTCACGCTCGTAGCTACATGGCTACGGGCGTGCCGAAGCCGAATACGACGCATTCGTCGGAGCCGCTGTGGTATCGCAACGCGGTGATTTATCAGGCGCACGTGCGGTCGTTTTACGACAGTGACGGGAATGGCATCGGCGATTTCCGCGGGCTGACGCAGAAACTCGATTATCTGCAGGACCTCGGGATTTCGGCGGTGTGGTTGTTGCCGTTTTATCCGTCGCCGCTGCGCGACGACGGCTACGACATCGCGGATTATTATGCGATCAACCCGATTTACGGGACGCTGGACGATTTCAAGGAGTTCCTGGATCAGGCGCATCGGCGATCGCTGCGGGTGATCACGGAGCTGGTGATCAATCACACCTCCGACCAGCATCCCTGGTTTCAACGCGCGCGGCGGGCGGCGCCGGGCAGTGTGGAGCGGGATTATTACGTGTGGAGCGAGACGAATGAAAAATATCGCGATGCGAGGATCATCTTCCGGGATTTCGAGACGTCGAACTGGGCGTGGGATCCGGTGGCGCGCGCGTATTACTGGCATCGTTTTTATTCGCATCAGCCGGATCTGAATTTCGACAACCCGGTGGTGCATGAGGAGATCGTGCGCGTGCTGGATTTCTGGTTGCAGATGGGTGTGGATGGGCTGCGGCTCGATGCGATCCCGTATCTTTACGAACGCGAAGGGACGGACTGCGAAAACCTGCCGGAAACGCATGCGTATTTGAAGACGCTGCGAAAGCACGTGGACGAAAAATACGGCGATCGGATGTTGCTGGCGGAGGCGAATCAGTGGCCGGAGGACGCGGTGAAGTATTTCGGGGAAGGACGCGGGGACGAGTGTCACATGGCGTTTCATTTTCCGTTGATGCCGCGGCTGTTCATGTCGGTGCGGATGGAGGACCGGACGCCGATCCTGGACATCCTGTCGCAGACCCCGCCGATTCCCGAGACCTGCCAGTGGGCGATGTTCTTGCGGAATCACGACGAGCTGACGCTCGAGATGGTGACGGAGGAAGAGCGGGACTACATGTATCGCATGTATGCGGCCGACCAGCGGGCGCGGATCAATCTTGGCATCAGGCGGAGATTGGCGCCGCTGTTGAACAACGACCGGCGGCGTATCGAATTATTGAATGCGCTGCTCCTCTCGATGCCGGGGACGCCGGTGATTTATTACGGCGACGAGATCGGGATGGGGGACAACATCTACCTGGGCGATCGCAACGGCGTGCGGACGCCGATGCATTGGAGCTCGGACAAGAATGCGGGATTCTCGCGGGCGAATCCGCAGAGCCTTTATCTGCCGATCATCCTGGATCCGGAGTATCACTATGAGGCGGTGAACGTGGAGGCGCAGCAGAGCAATCCCAGTTCGCTGTTCTGGTGGACGAAGCGGATCCTTGGCGTGAGGGCTCGCTGGCCGGCGCTGGGTCGGGGGACGATCAAGTTCCTGCAGCCGGACAATCGGAAGATCCTGATGTTTGTGCGGGAATACGAAGGGCAGAAGGTGCTCGTCGTGGCGAATCTCTCGCGTCATGCGCAAGCGCTCACGGTCGATCTGGCGGAGTTCAAAGGTTACGCGCCGGTGGATATTTTCGGGCGGGCAAAGTTTCCGGCGATTGCGGATGGCGAGTATGGACTGACGATCAACGCGCACGGATTTTTCTGGTTCGCATTGGAGCCGGTGGGGGCGGATGAGAAAGGCGCGGCGGCGCTGCCGGACTCGTTGGCCGATTTGCCGGCTTTGCAGGTGGGCGAGGATTGGACGACGATGCTGCGGGGACAGGCGGCGCGTCCGGTGACGGAAGTGCTGGCGAACTATATTCAGCAGCGCCGTTGGTATGGAGGGAAAGCGCGGGAACTGCGCGGTATTGAAATTGCGGATGCGATCGAAGTGGCGACGGCGCGCGGACGGGCGTTTCTGATGTTGTTGAATGCGGATTATGCGACCGGCGATCCGGAGGTGTATGTGTTGCCGCTGGCGTATGCGCCGCCGGGCGAAGCGGAGGGCAGATTGCGCGAGCACCCGGCCTCGGCGATCGCGCGGGTGCCGCGCGAGCCGGATGGCGACGCGCTGATTTTCGACGGGATGGCGGATCCGGCGTTTCCGCGCGCGCTGCTCGATGCGATGGAGAAAGGCGCGACGTTGAAAGGGCTGGCGGGGGACCTGGTGATGCGGCCGACGGGGGCGTTCGAGGCGCTGTGCGGGCCGGACTGCGGGGAAATATCGCCGCTGCTTTCGAAAGCGGAGCACAGCAATACGGCGGTGGTTTTTGCGGATCGTTTCCTGTTCAAGTTGTTTCGACGGCCGGAGCCGGGGATCAATCCCGACGTCGAGGTGATGAGCTATCTGACGCAGCGACAGTTTGCGCATGTGCCGACGCTCGGAGGATCGATGGAGTATCGCACGACGGCCAGCGTGCGCAGCCTGGGAATTCTTACGCAGTTTATCGTCGGGGCGCGCGACGGCTGGGACTACACGCTTGATGCACTGGAGAGGTATTTCGATCGCGTGCTCCTCTTCGTGGAAGAAGGACGCGGATGCGATCTTCCGGAGGAGACCCTGCTGGAGTTGGCGAATCGCGAGCCGGAGCACGCGACGATCGAGGCGGTCGGCACGTATTTGGAAGCGGCGCGGAAGCTTGGCGAGCGCACGGCGGAGCTGCACAAGACGCTTGGAGGGAGCGGCGAGCCTGACTTTGCGCCGGAGGCGTTTTCGCCGCATTACCAGCGCTCGTTGTATCAATCGATGCGCAATCTGGTGATGGAGAATTTCGAGCTGTTGCGCCGTCGGATGCGGACGCTGCCGGCGGAATTGCAGGCGGATGCGGCGGCGGTGTTGGCGGTGCAGGATGAGGTGCTGGACCGTTACAAGCTGGTTTACACGGAGCGCCTCGATGCGAAGCGGATTCGCGTGCACGGGGACTATCATTTGGGCCAGGTGCTTTCGACGGGCACGGATTTCGTGATCTTGGATTTCGAAGGGGAGCCGGCGCGCGCGCTGAGCACGCGGAGGTTGAAGCGGTCGCCGATCAGCGACGTCGCGGGAATGGTGCGGTCGTTCAATTATGCGGCGCACACCGCGTTGGAGTCGCTGGCGGCGCGGGGATTGTTGACGGCGGAGAATCGCGATGGCGCGGCGGCCTGGTCGGCGTATTGGCGGCGCTGGGTGAGCGCGACCTTCGTGCGCGCTTATCTTGAAACGATGCGCGGATCGGCGTTGTTGCCGAAAGAACGGGAGCAGCTCGAAGTGTTGTTGAACGCGTATCTGATCGACAAGGCGGTGTATGAACTCGGCTACGAGTTGAACAATCGGCCGACGTGGCTCGGCATTCCGTTTGAGGGAATCTTGCGGCTGGTGAAGAAGACGGCGCCTGTGGTGACGGAGTGAGGCTCTAAGCTCCAAGATCCAAGCTCCAAGATCCAGAGAAGGTTCAAATTCCAAGTTTTAACATCGCCCGCGAGCGGGCTCCTACAAGGGGGGGCGCTTTTCTGCGGGGTCGGGAGACCCCGCCCTACAACGGACAGTAGCGCTCTTGTTTTCGGACTAGCGGGATTTGGTGCTTCTCTGGAGCTTGGTGCTCGGAGCTTGGTGTTTCCCGCGGCGCTTGCCGCCGCGGGCGGGTCCGACGGTGTCGGCCGCTTCGGCGCCGCGTTGCCCGAGCGGTTGTTCGGGATCGTCGGTGGTGTCCTCGAGCGTCTGGCGCTCCATCTCGGAATTGAATTCCGCGCCGAGGAGAATCGCGAAAGCGGAAAGGAAGAGCCACATCAAGAACACCACGATCGCGCCGAGCGAGCCGTAGGTTTTGTCGTAGCTCCCGAACTGGGAAACATAGAACGAAAAGGCGGCGGAGCCGGCGACCCAAAGGAGCGTGGCGACGAGGGCGCCGCCGCTGACCCATTTCCATTGGGGTTCGTTGCGGCTGGGCGCGTAACGATACATCACGGTGAGGGCGATCATGAAGCCCCCGATCAGGACGGGCCAACGCAGCCAGTTGAGGAGCGTCTCGAGGTTTCCGCTGACGGGTTGAGCGGAGAGCACGGAAGGAAGAACGGCGACGAGGCCGATCGCGAGCAGCGCGCCGACGACAACGAAGCCGGTGAGCGCGAAAGCGACCAGGTTGAGTTTGATGAAGCTGCGTTTCTCGACCTCGTCGTAAGCGATGTTGAGGCCGGTGATCATGGCCATGATCGCGCGGGAACTGCTGTAGAGGGCGAGGACGAGACCCACGATGAAACTCCAGCCGGCGGCTTGTTGATTGCCGGCGATGCGCGTCATCTGCTCCTCGAGCAGAGGCATCACTTGCGGCGGCACGACTTGGGCGAGCGAGGCGATGTGGTCGCGGACCAAGGCGGGATCCGAGACGAGTGCGTAGAGCGCGATGACAGCCGCGAGAGCGGGGACGGCGGCAACGAAACCGTAGAAGCCGACGCCGGCGGCCACGACGGAAAGATTATCGGCGGCGATTTGATCCTTGGTGCGAACAAGGATGTCGAGCCAGCCCTTCGGTGGAACTTCGGTGGGCGCTTCCGCGTGTCGGCCGCGTCCCTGTTCGCTGCTGGCTTCGGGCGGACTGACCTCCGGTTTTTCCATGTCGGATGCCGTCGTCGGTTTCGGGCGGGCCTCGTGGTGCGAAGAGGCCGGCTCGCCTGATGGCGAACCGGCCCCGCTCCGACCTGGAGCAATCACATCACGGGCCGCGAGGCCAAAGGGTCGGTTTGAGGTTGAGACGGACTGTTGGGTTGAGACGGAGTATTGCCGGGGTTGCCGGACGATGAGCCGGAGGAAAGTCCCTCGTTGCGCGCGGTCTCGGTGGCGGCTTCGCGGGCGCGTTCGCCGACGGCGGCGGCTTGTTCGCGGAGGTGCTCGGGGGTGAGGCCCTGTTCACGCGCGGCTTCTTTCGCGGCTTCGGCGGCGGCGCTGGCGACGCGTTCGCCCTTGTGCAGAAGCTCGCTGCCGGCTTCGCGGGTGCGCTCGCGCAGACGGTCGACGGTGGGGCCGGCGAGCCGGTTGAGACGTTCGGGTGTGGGGATCGAGAGGCCGGCGATCACGCCGGCGGCGAGGCAGGCGAGGCCGACCTCGAGCGGGTGTTCGTTGGCGGTGGTGACGACGCGCTCGCGTCCGCGGTAATAGGTGTCGCGGGCGCGTTCCTGCACGCGCGAGTAGGTTTCGCGAGCGTGTTGAGACATCGCTTGCGAACGGTCGCGGAGGCTGGAGCCGACGCCGGAAAGGCGGTCGCGCATCTGTTGCGCGGTTTCGGAAGCGCGTTCTTTCATCTGGCCGAATTTGGAGGACGAATCGCCGGAGCCAGGTTCGGCCGAGTAGCCGGAGGCGCCGACGGCGTAGCCGGACGTGCTGCCTGACTGCGTGGCCGCGCTCGAGGGATAGTCGAGAGGGCGATCGTAGAGATCTTCGGCGTCGGGATCGTGCTGCATCGAACGGTAAGCCGTGGCGGCTTCGTCGTAGCGGTATTCGTAGTTGTCATCGCGAGATTTGCGACGGCTGTCGTAGATCATCCAGGCGACGCCTGCGCCGATGAGGAGAGCGGGGACGGGGTTGGCCTTCAAAGTGTCGGTAACGGAGTGCATGGCGGTAGATGCGGATTGGGATAATTTTTGTCCGAGGTCGCGGCTGCGATCGGGGTTGTTGCGGAAGAACCCGAGGAGTTCGTCGATCAAGTGACGGCCTTGGAAGCGCTCGCGAAGGGCGTCCATTTTGTCGTCCATCTGGCGACGGGTGGATTCGATTTCGGAGCGGAGGGCGGCCGTTTCGTCAGTGGGAGAAGTGTTCATGGGTTCGAAGTAAGTTTTTCCTGGGCCCACTGTTTGTCGGTTTTGAGGGAGTCGATCGTCTGGTGGGGAACGAGCGTGTCGTGGGCGAGAGCGCGTTTCGCTTTGGCGAGCATGAGCCAGCCGATGAGAGCGATGGCGAGGCCGACGGCGGTGGGCGCGAGCCATTCGGCGATCTCGGGGTCCAGACCGGCGCGGACGAGTCCGACGCCGATGAGTTGGCCGAGACCGATCAGCAGCACGATCACGCCGGCGTAGGCAACGAAGCCGCCCACGGCGATCTCGGCGGCGTGGCGGCCGATGTGGGAGGCGTTGGCCTTGAGTTCGGCTTTGGCGAGCGCGACCTCTTGATGGAAGAGGCGAGTGGTGTCGTCGCGGAGGCTCTGCAGGAGCCCGACGATCGAGTTAGGTTGAGAGGCGTCAGAGCTCATGGTGCGCGTGGTTTAGATGCCCGGCGACGGAGCGGTTTGGGGCATTGAAGCGGACGGGTTGCTGCTTGCGGCCCAGTCGGAGGTATCGGTGTCGCCCGAGTCGTAATTGTAGGTGCGAGCGTGGTCGCGGCGGCCGGAGGCTTTCAGGATGTTTCCGAGTAGAAGACCAGCGACGAAGAGGCCCCCGAAGAAAACGGCGGGATGGCGACGGGCGATATCCTCGGCGTCGTGGCGGAGGTCGTTGAAGTCGCGATTGCGCACGTAGTCAGCGACTCCGTGGAGGCGGTCGGCGGCGCGGTGGGTGAACCAGGCGATGTTGGGGTCCTGTTCTTCGAATGCTTTCGCGGATTCGTGCATGGCGGAGCTGTAGCCCTCGATGCGTTCGGCGGCCGTGGATTTTTTCTCGGCGGCGAGACGTTGGGCTTCGTCGCGGGCGCGCGCGGCGGTTTGAGCGGCGGTGGACTTGATTTGACCGGCGGCATCGCGGGCGGTCGCGGCAAGGCTGGCTTTGGTGCTGCTGGAAGATGCGTTTTCGGCCGGGGTCTGGGTAGGGGATAGATTCGTAGGGTTCATGGTGTGATTTTCGTTGGAAGAACGCCGGACCAGGATTCCTCAATCAGGGGAGCAGCGGGCGTGCCCCGAAGAAGGCAATTGGCCCGAGGCGGCTTAAGCGCTTCGTGGCGAAGCGGAAAAAAACGCCGGCTGGCGCGGCGTCATGGAAAAAGCATTACACGGGCGTTGCAATGTGCGGCGAGGCGCGAGGAGGAGGGCGCAAAGTGCAAGGCCGGAGGAGCGGGACAAAGGTTGGGAAAGTGCGGACCGAGTGGGTGGGACCGTTTGAAAATTGGCGCTCGCGAGCTAGGGGTGGGGCGGAGGATGCGATGCGTATTTTAATTTCGAATGACGACGGTGTTTACAGTCCCGGCCTGATGGCGCTCGCGGAAGTGGCGTCGAAATTTGGGGAAGTCCGAATCGTGGCGCCCGACGTGGAGCAGTCGTCGGCGAGTCACTCGATTACGGCGACGCGACCGGTCATGTATCGGCCGACGCCCTTGCCGAAGTTCGAGGCGTATCGGGTGAATGGCACGCCGGCGGATTGCGTGATGCTCGGCGTGAATCAGTGGAAGGACGTGGATTTGGTGCTGTCGGGGATCAATCTCGGGACGAATCTAGGGAACGCGATCTGGCATTCGGGAACGCTGGCAGCGGCGAAGCAGGGGGCGTTGCTGGGGCTGCGGGCGGTGGCATTTAGCACGCCCTCGACGGAAACGGAGCCGGACTTCGAGAAGATCGTGCCGTGGGCGGAGCAAGCGCTGCGCCTGGTGTTGAACGAGACGGATTTTCCGTTGGTGAACGTGAACCTGCCGGAGGACGCGCAGGGGCTGGTGTGGACGCGGCAGTCAATGCGTCACTACGACGGGAGGGTGGTGCCGGCGAAGGATCCGATGGGGCGGGACGTGTATTGGTTTTCGGTTACGCCCATCGAGCAGGTGGAGGAAGGGACGGACCGGTGGGCGATGGAGCGCGGTCTCGTATCCATGACGCCGTTACGGCTGGATCTGACCGATGAGAGGCGGCTGGCGGAGGCGCAGCAGAGACGGGCGCAGAGCGAGGCGGCGGGTGGAGGACGATGAGATTTTCGAATTTCGATTTTGGATTTTCGATTGGGGGAGGACTACGGACTACACGGAGGACATGAGTGGGGGGCGCTTCTTTCGGCTGGGGAGCTATGGGTTGTTTTCGGGGGCGAGGAGGGGGATGAGGAGGCCGTGAGGGATGAGGCGGGGAGGGGTGGCGAGGGCGGCGCCGATTTCGGGTTGGGCGCGGCAGAAGGCGGAGATTTCTTCGTCGGACATGATGAAGAAGGCGGTGGAAAGGGCGTCGGAGAGCGCGGCGGAGGGGGCGAGGGCCCAGACGCGGGTGGTGCGAGCGGCGGCGGTGCGGCGGGTGGGATCGATGAGGTGAGAGCCTTTGACGGCGATGCCGGAACCGCTGAGGGAGGTGTTGGCGAGATTGAGGGTGCGATAGGTATCGGATTCGCCGATACCGATGATCCAACCGGGGGAGCCGGGTGGGGCGTCGAGGAGGAGCGCGGTGCTGCCGCCGCTTTGGAGGCAGGCGGAGGGGATTTCCCATTCGCGGAGAATCGTGGCGAGGCGATCGAGGGCGTAGCCTTTGCCGATGGCGCCGAGGTCGAGGTGGAGGCGGGTGGCGTGAGACGTGAGCGTGTGCGAGGAGGGGTCGAGGGTGAAAGGCGGGGTGTTGGGCGAGTCGCGTTCGGAGGCGTAGGCGGGATCGAAGGCGTTTTGGGTGGCGACGCAGACCTCGGCGGCGATGAGGAGGCACTCGAGCGTGGTGTCGGTGATCGTGATGGTTTCGCCGCGGGCGAGCCGGTTGGCGCGGGCGATGTCGCTGGATTCGACGAAGCGCGAAAGTTCGGATTCGAGGCGGTCGAGCTCGCGCCAGCATGCGCCGGCGGCCTGGCGGGCGTAGTCGGCGGGATGTTGAGGGGCGGCGAGAGTGAGGGAGAAGTCGGTCGCCATCGCTTCGTGGTGGAACTCGGGCCAGGGCATGCGGGAGATTATTGGCGCGGATGGCGGGAGGAGGGAAACCACGAATGGGCACGAACGAACACGAATTTGGGTGGGGGCGGATGACAGGTTAAAGGGTGGTGCGAGGAGGAGCCGTTGGTAGAACGCCGCGATGAAATGGATCAAATGGGTGGCGGCGGTGGCGTGGGTGGTGGCGGCGGCGATGGCGGAGGAGGTGTGGCCGGAGGGGGCGTCGCCGGAGGAGGTGGGCCGGCGGGTGGCGGAGAATTTTTTGGCGCGGGAGAATATGCTGATGCCGCCGGATCAGGTGATTCATTATGCGCAGGTGTGCACGTGGCAGGGGGCGTTGACGTTGGCGGAGCTCACCGGGGATGCGGGGCTGCAGGAGCGGTTGGTGAAACGTTATCGCGAGCTGATGGTGCCGGAGAACGAAGCGATCATTCCGAATCGCGAGCACGTGGATTGGTCGGTCTTCGGGGTGCTGCCGCTGCAGGTGTATTTGTTAACTGGAGACAAACAGGCGCGGAGCGAAGGGATGTGGCGGGCGGATCAGCAATGGGCGTTGCCGCGGGCGGATGGGTTGAGCCGGCAGACGCGATTTTGGATCGACGACATGTATATGATTGGCGCGTTGCAGACGCAGGCCTTTCGGGTGACGGGCGATCCGGTGTATCTGGAGCGGGCGGCGAAGGGGATGGTGATGTCGCTGGAACGATTGCAGCAGGAGAATGGATTGTTTTTTCACGGCGACACGGGGCGTCACTTTTGGGGCCGCGGGAATGGATGGATGGCGGCGGGGATGACGGAGCTGCTGCGCGTGCTGCCGGAGACGAGCGAGTATCGGGAGGAGATTCTGGCGGGGTATCGGAAGATGATGAGGGCGTTATTGGAGCACCAGGCGGAGGAAGGATTTTGGCGGCAGTTGGTGGATGATCCGGAGGCGTGGGCGGAAGGCTCGTGCACGGGGATGTTCACCTTTTCCATGATCACGGGCGTGAAACACGGGTGGTTGGACGAGGCGACGTATGGGCCGGCCGCGCGGAAGGGGTGGCTGGCGTTGGTGGATTTTTTGGATGCGGACGCGAATGTGCGCGAGGTGTGCCTCGGGATGGGGCAGAAGGCGGAGGCGCAGGGGTATCTCGACGCGGCGCGCGGGCCGGGAGATTTTCACGGGCAGGCGCCGGTGTTGTGGGCGGCGTCGGCGTGGTTGAGGTGAGGGGGCCGGACGATCGCGGGGACAAGCCCGACGGGGACGTCGGGCTCCACCTGTTATCTTAAGGCGGATTCGAGGTCGCGGCGCATGGCGCGCATGGAATCGAGCGTGCGCTGAAGCTGTTCTTTTTCCTCGGGGTCCTGGGCTTGGGCGATGGCCTCGATGAGGTCGCGTTCGTCTTCCATCATGGCGACGCGCTCGCGGGCGATGTTGGCGCGATCTTCGCTGGATTGTCCGCCAAAGATGGCGAACCACTTGGAGGCTTTGGGGCCGTTGAGGGTTTCGTCGAGAGCGGTTGGCTTTGTATTCTGTTTTTCGCGACGGATCTCGCGGTTCTGTTTTGCGACCTGGCGATCGAGCTCGGTGATGCGATCCTTGCGGACCTGAATTTCGGGCAGGACAGTGGTGTTTTCTTCCTCGTTTTCTTTTTTGGGCGCAGCGGCGGAATTTTCCGGGGCGGCTTGGGCGGCCTCCTTGGCGGGGGGATTTTGCGCGATGGAGGCGGCGACGGATTCGGCGGATGCGGCAGGCGCGGCGGTGGACGAGGTGGGCGCGGAGCGCGCGGCGCGTTTTTTCAGCGCGTGATCGCGAAGACGGGCGAGGATTTCTTCGTCGGTGGCCTGTTTCTTGGTTTCTTTTTCGGCGGCGTGAACGGCGTGAGCGACGGACGCTGCGATGACGAGGGAGAGGAGGAGGGGGAGAAAGCGGAAGGTCATGAGCGTGCGCTTTTGGGGTTATACGTAAGGCAGGGGTGGGCTGAGTCGAGGGAGGAGTGCGGGGTGCGCGTTTTGGACAAAAGAAAGCGAGGATCGTTCGGTGGAGCGAGGAGGAGGGAGGAGGCGGGAAAAGAAAAGGGCCGGTCGAGAGACCGGCCCGGAGAAGATGAGGGAAGTTGCGCGGCGAGCGCGCAACCTACACGGTTCAGAGACCGCGCATTTTGCCGCCGTAAACAGCGCTGGCGCCGAGCTCTTCCTCGATGCGGAGGAGCTGGTTGTATTTCGCGACGCGGTCGGTGCGGCAGAGGGAGCCGGTCTTGATCTGGCCGGCGTTGGTCGCGACGGCGATGTCGGCGATCGTGACGTCCTCGGTTTCGCCGGAGCGATGCGAGATGACGGCGGTGTAGTTGGCTTCCTTGGCCATCTCGACGGCGTCGAGGGTTTCGGTGAGCGATCCGATTTGGTTAACCTTAACCAGAATCGAATTTGCGGTGCCGGTATCGATGCCCTTCTTGAGGAACTCGGTGTTGGTGACGAAGAGGTCATCGCCGACGAGCTGCACGCGGTCGCCAATGGCGTCGGTGAGCTTCTTCCACGTGGCCCAGTCGCCTTCGGCGCAGCCGTCTTCGATGGAGACGATGGGATATTTCGAGGTGAGGGTTTTGTAGAACTCGACCATTTCGTCGCCGGTGAGGATCTGGCCGGAGGATTTCTTGAAGACGTAGTGCTTCTTTTCCTTCACGTAGAATTCGGAGGAAGCGACGTCGAGGGCGAGGTGGACGTTCTTGCCGAGCTTGTAGCCGGCGTTCTTCACGGCGAGGGCGATGGCGTCGAGCGCGGCCTCGGTGGATTCGAGTTTGGGGGCGAAGCCGCCTTCGTCGCCGACGGCGGTGGCGAGGCCCTTGTCTTTGAGAACCTTCTTCAGCGAGTGGAAGATTTCGCAGCCCATGCGGAGACCTTCGGAGAAGGTTTTGGCGCCGGTGGGCATGACCATGAACTCTTGGAAGTCGATGGGAGCGTCGGAGTGCGCGCCGCCGTTCATGATGTTCATCATCGGAACGGGGAGGACCTTGGCGTTGGGGCCGCCGATGTATTTGTAGAGCGGAACGCCGATGGCGTTGGCGGCGGCTTTGGCGGTGGCGAGCGAGACGCCGAGGATGGCGTTGGCGCCGAGCTTCGACTTGGTCTTGGTGCCATCGAGCTTGAACATGGCGCGGTCGATGCCGACCTGGTCGAGGGCGTCGAAGCCGATGAGCGCGGGAGCGATCTTGGACTTCACGTTGGCGACGGCCTTTTGCGTGCCCTTGCCGCCGTAGCGGAGTTTGTCGCCGTCGCGAAGCTCGATGGCCTCGTGTTCGCCCGTGGAGGCGCCGGAAGGCACCGCGGCACGACCGAGGGCGCCGGAGGCGAGTTTGACGTCGACTTCGACCGTGGGATTACCGCGGGAGTCGATGATTTCACGGGCAGTGATGGCTGTGATCGTGGTGCTCATGGAAGAATGTAAACGCTCACGTGTGGCGGGAGGGACGCGGCGGAGCAAGTCTGGGGTTCGCGGGGGGCAGGAAATGCGCGGCGAACGGCAAGGGAGGGCGAAGGACGGAGGGGAAAGCTCCAAGGACCAAGATCCAAGCTCCAGGGAATTTCCAATCTTCAATCACCCCATTCGGGAGTTGGTGTTTGGGCCTTCTCTGGAGCTTGGATCTTGGTGCTTGGAGCTTCGCGTGGGGGCGGCTCGCCGGGGACGGCTCGCCCTACCTTGAAAAAAGCCCGCTCGGGAGAGCGGGCTGCACCTTTTAGAACGGCGGACGGGAGACGCCGATGCGGATGAGAAATTTGCCGAGGGGGCCGGGCTGCTTGGGGCGCAGTTGCGGCGGGATCTGGTCGATGTTGCCGCTTTGGATGGCGAGGCGACCGACGGTGATGCCCTCGTAATTGCGGACGTTCAGGTTTTCCTCGGTGAGAATGGAAAGAGGAATTTGATCGAGGTGCCCCTCGTAAGCGGCGGCGTGGAGGGGAGTGTCGCCGTTGTCGTTGCGAGTGAGGAGGAGCTCGGCGGTGAGTTGCTCGTGAGGGATCTTGGAGAGCTGGCCGGATTCGGCGGCGGCGTGGATCGCGGTGAAACCGGTTTTGCTGGCGATCACGAGGTGTTGCTGGGTGAGCAGCACGGACGGGATTTGTTCGAGATGGCCGGAGATCGCGGCGGCGTGGAAGACGGTGTCGCCGGCGGAGGTCGTTTGCAGGAGCAGATCGGCGGTGAGGAGAGCGGGCGGGACCTGGTCGAGATGGCCGTTGAAGGCGGCGACGTGGAGGACGGTTTCGCCGCCGAGGTTGCGTTGCAGGATGTTGTCGGGGGTGAGGAAGGCAGTCGGGACGCGATCGAGGGCGCCGTTTTCGGCGGCTTCGTGAAGGAGGGTGTTGCCGAGATGAGTTTTGCGAGTGACGACGTCGGCGGTGAGGAGGGCGGCGGGGATTTGGCCGAGGTGGCCGTGGGCGGCGGCGACGTGATAGACGGTGTAACCGGAATTGCTGGCGAGGCTCAGGAAGGTGTCGGTGAGGAACGCGGCGGGGATTTTTGCAAGTTGTCCGCCTTCTGCGGCGAGGTGCAGCGGGGTGTAGCCGGAGTCGTTGCGCAGCGTGAGCGCCTGTTCGGTGAGGGCGGCGGCGGGAACGAATTCCAAGCCGCCGTGGCGGGCGATGGCGTGTAGCGGGGTGGTGCCGGAAGGGTTGCGCTGGAGGAGCTGCTCCGAGCCGAGGACCGCGGGCGGAACGGAAGCGAGCGTGCCCAACCGAGCGGCCTGATGCAGGTCGAGGGATTCCATGGGGGGAGCAGATGTCACCCAACTTTTATCGGCCGTTTCACGCAAACCAAAAGCCGGAGGTTGGCGGGAGACCGTATTTCGAATTTGCCAAGCTTTCGGCCGCCGCCACGATCCGCGCACGACATGAAGCAAGCGGACGTGCCGAACGGATCAGTGAAACCGAAGGATGCGGTGTTGCTGATCGACGATGAGAAACCGCTGCTCGAGGTGTTTGCGGCGGCGCTCGGGCCTTACTTTGAGACGACGCAGGCGACGTCGGCGCGGGAGGCGGAGTTCATTTTGCACAAGAAGGCGTTCAAGGTGGTGATCGCGGATCATCTGATGCCGGGCGGAAACGGGATGAATTTTCTGGTGCGGGCGCGGGAGGAGTATCCGCACATGCAGCGGATTTTGGTCACGGGCTACATGAAGCCGGAGATGTTGATGCGCAGCGTGAATGAAGCGGCGCTGTTTCGGTATCTGCTGAAGCCGGTGGCGCTGCCGGAGTTGATCAAAGTGGTGCAGGACGCGGCGAAGGCGCATGATGTGAGTTTAGCCGGCCGCTGAACGCGGCCGGCGCTGCGCGGAGCGCAGCGGAAGATCCAAGGACCAAGATCCAAGCTCCAGAGAACGGCCAATCACCCAATCCACAAAGGGCCGTTCGTGTATCGAAGCTGGGGCTTGGAATATGGTGTTTCTCTGGAGCTTGGATCTTGGGGCTTGGAGCTTTTGGTCGCCCGCGAGCGGGCGACCTACCGGTTGAGTTTGGTGCGCAGGTAGGGGGCGGTGGGGCTGTTTTTGATTTTGAGGAGGCCGGGGAGTTCGCCCTGGTAGAGGAGTTCGCCGCCATCGGGGCCGCCGACGGGGCCGAGCTCGATGATGTAATCGGCTTCGGCGAGGAGATCGAGGTGGTGCTCGATCACGACGACCGTGTGGCCCTGATCGACGAGCGAGTGGAGGACGCGGATGAGTTTTTCGCAGTCGCTGAGGTGAAGACCGATGGTGGGCTCTTCGAGCAGGTAGAGGTTGCGCGGAAGTTCGCCGCGGGAGCGTTCGCGGTAGGAGGCGAGGCCGGCGGAGAGCTCGGTGACGAGTTTGAGGCGTTGGGCTTCGCCGCCGGAGAGCGTGGGCGAGGATTGGCCGAGGGTGAGATAGCCGAGGCCGCAATCGCACATGAGTTTGCAGACCTGTGAGAGGTGCGAGTGGAAATCGAAGAAGTCGGCGGCCTCTTCGAAGGTGAGTTGGAGGACCTCGCCGATGGATTTTCCCTTCCACGTGACGTCGGAAAGTTCGGGACTGTAGCGGAGGCCGCGGCAGTCGTCGCAGGGAAGGTAGGTGTCGGGCATGAACGCCATCTCGAGTTTCACGCGTCCGGCGCCCTCGCAAGTCGGGCAGCGGCCACCGGCGGTGTTGAAGGAGAAGCGCGAGGCGGTGTATCCACGAATCTTGGACTCGGGAAGCGAGGCGAAGAACTGGCGGATTTGGTCGAAGATGCCGAGGTAAGTGGCGGGAGTGGAGCGAGGGGTTTTGCCGATGGGTGATTGGTCGACTTCGACGACGCGTTTGAAGCCATGGGCGCCGCGGAGGGATTCGAACGGGAGCGAATCGCGCGGTGAGGGCACCGCGCCCCCATCGGAAGTGAAGTTCGTGGCTTTGACGAAGTCGCGGCCGGTGAGGGTGGATTTCTTTTCCTTGATCGCGTGGGCGACGGCGGGGTGGAGGAGGTCGCGGAAAAGCGTGGATTTGCCGGCGCCGCTCGGGCCGGCGACCATGATGAGGCGTCCGAGCGGGAGCCGGAGGTCGAAGTTCTTGAGGTTGCGGAAGGCGGCGCCGCGGAGTTCCAGCCAGTCGCGGTGGAAAGGATCGGGGCCGGCAGGTTTTTTCTTTTTGAGGAGTTTCGCGACGGGTTTGGTGCGCGTGAGGGGGTTGGATTTGACGGAACGGTATTCGCCCCGGAGCGGGTGCGGGATGCCTTTGGCGAGGAAGAGTCCCGTGAGGGATTTGTCGCTGGCTTTGATTTCGGCGGGTGTGCCGTGGGCGAGGAGTTCGCCGCCGTGAATGCCGGCGGCGGGGCCGAGATCGATGATGCGATCGGCGCGCTCCATGAGCTCGTCGTCGTGTTCGACGACGAGGAGGGTGTTTCCTTTTTCGCGGAGAGAGTGGAGGGTTTCGATGAGGCGGTCGTTGTCGCGGGCGTGGAGACCGATGGACGGCTCGTCGAGGACGTAGAGGACGCCGGAGAGATTGGAGCCGAGTTGCGCGGCGAGGCGGATGCGTTGGGCTTCGCCGCCGGAGAGCGTTTCGGTGGGGCGATCGAGGGAGAGATAGCCGAGGCCGACGTGGTCGAGGAAGCGGAGGCGCTCCTCGATTTGCGGGACGATGTCCTGGACGATGAGTTTGCCGCGCGTATCGAGAATCAGGTTACGCAGGTGGGCGAGGAGTTGGGAGGGGGTGGAGGTGAGGAGTTGAGGGAGGGAGAGCGAGTAGGATTTTCGATTTTCGATTTTGGATTTTCGATTGGGGGTGAAGTGGAGTTTGACGGCGCGGGAGATGCGGTTGAGGCGGGCGCCGTGGCATTCGGGGCAGGGCGTGCCTTCGTCGGAGACATCGTCGCTGGATTCGACGCCGAATTCGCGGAGGCGGGCGGCGGGATCGTTTTCGTCTTCGTCGTCGAATTCGAGCATCCAAGGGAAGACGCGGCCGTGTCCGCGGCAGGTGGGGCACCAGCCGCGCGGCGAGTTGAAGGAGAAATCCTTCGGGTCGAGCTCGGGGAAGGATTCGCCGGTGTCGATGTCGGTGCGCGTGGTGGAGAACCAGGAGAGGATTTCGTTTTGCGGGGTGAGGAGGAAGCAGGAGCCTTTGCCGAGGGAGAGGGCGGTGGAGAGTTGTGAGTTGAGAGTTGAGGGTTGAGAGCGGCCTGGCTTCGCCGACGCGGTATCGTGTGGCGCGGTGAGCGCGCCACCTGCCAGGTCGGCGACGACGACTTCGATGTCGTGTTCTTTGTAGCGATCGAGTTTTTGGAAGGCGTCGACCGGGATGAGCTGGCGGTCGGCGCGCATGAGTTTGTAGCCCTGTTTGCCGATCCAGGTGGCGATCGGTTGGTGATGGCCTTTGCGTCCGCGGATGAGTGGCGCGCAGAGATAGAGGTGTTTTGCGCGGCGGGCTTTGGGGGTTTCGAGGACGCGCGAAAGGAGGGACTTTAGCTGGCCGAGGGAGAGCGGTTCGACGGGTTTGTCGGTGTCGGGGTGGTGTTGAATGCCGAGGCGCGCGTAGAGGAGGCGGAGGTATTGAGCGACCTCGGTGATGGTCGCGACGGTGGATTTGCGGGAGCCGCGCGTGACGCGTTGTTCGATCGCGACGGTGGGCGGGATGCCGGTGAGGCGATCGATGGCGGGCCGGGGGAGTTGTTCGACGAATTGTCGCGCGTAGGGCGACATCGATTCCATGAAGCGGCGTTGGCCCTCGGCGAAGACGATGTCGAAAGCGAGGGTGGATTTGCCGGAGCCGGAGACGCCGGTGACGACGGAGAGCTCGCGATGGGCGATGGAGAGGGAGAGGTTTTTGAGGTTGTTTTCGCGGGCGCCTTCGATGCGGAGCATCGAAGAGGTTCCGAGTTCGGAGTTCCGGGTTTCGTGTTTTTTGGATTTGTAGGGCGCAGGGGATTCGGCGGCGAGTAACGCGGAACGCGGAGCGCGGACCGCGTTACTTTCTGCGAGGGCGGCGCGGAGGAATGGGGACGTGGCGGTGTCGGCGGCGGCGACGGTTTCGGGTGGGCCTTCGGCGACGATGCGGCCGCCGTTGGCGCCGGCGTCGGGACCGATTTCGAGGATCCAGTCGGCGGATTTGAGGACGTCGAGATTGTGTTCGATGACGACGACGCTGTGGCCGCGATCGACGAGAGCTTGGAGGACGGAGAGGAGGCGTTTGACGTCGTGGCGGTGGAGACCGGTGGTGGGCTCGTCGAGGAGGAGCAGAGCGCCTTTGGGGAGTTCCGGGTTCCGGGTTTCGGGTTCCGGGTTGGATCGAGAGAAGGCGTTTCCACGCGACCCGGAACTCGGAACTCCGAACTCGGAACTTTCGGCGGCGAAGCCGCCGAGGTAGCGGACGAGTTTGAGGCGTTGGGATTCGCCGCCGCTGAGCGTGTTGAGCGGTTGGCCGAGGGCCAGGTAGCCGAGGCCGACGGAATCGAGGGTGGCGAGGCGGCGGTGGATTTCGGGGAGCGGCGAATTGCGCGGTGAGGGCACCGCGCCTCCATGGGCGGAGGAGTCGGTTGCGAAGAGCGGAAGGGCGTCGGTGATGCTGGTGGCGAGGAGATCGGCGACGGAGCGATCGTTCCAACGGATGGCGAGGACTTCGGGTTTGAAACGGCGACCTTCGCAGACCGGGCAGGGGACGAAGACGTCGGAAAGGAATTGCATCTCGACGCGTTCGTAGCCGAGGCCCTGGCAATGATCGCAGCGGCCCTCGCCGGAGTTGAAAGAGAAAGAAGACGAGTTGAAACCGGCGGCTTGGGCGGCGGGTGTGGAAGCGTAGAGCTCGCGGATGAGTTCCCAGGCTTCGGTGTAGAGGGCGGGGTTGGAGCGTGGGGTGCGCGAGAGCGGGGATTGGTCGACGAGAACGATGTCGGAGAACGCGTCCGCGACGGGCGCGAGTTGGGAGTTGCGAGTTGAGGGCTGAGAGTCGGAGGAATCAGAGACTGTGATCGATTCGATGGTGGCGGGGTCTTCGGCGAGTTGGAGGCGTTGGGCGAGAAGGCCCTGGTAGATGACGTTGTCGAGGAGCGTGGATTTGCCGGAGCCGGAGACGCCGCTGAGGCAGACGAAGCGGTGGAGGGGGAGGCGGAAGGAGAGGTTTTGGATGTTGTGTTTGGAGGCGTGGTGGAAATGGAGAAACAAAGTGGACGCCGACGTGGATTCTTCGCTGCGCTCAGAATGACAAAAGACGGGGCGGCGGTGGATGGGAGGGGCGATGGTTTCGCGGCCGGAGAGGTAGGCGCCGGTAATGCTTTTCGGGTGTGTCAGAAGTTCGGATACGGGGCCGCTGAAGACGATGTGGCCGCCGCGGCCGCCGGGTTCGGGTCCGACCTCGATGACATGGTCGGCGGCGCGGATCATGGATTCGTCGTGTTCGACCACGACGACGGTGTTGCCGGCGTCGGTGAGCGTGCGGATGATGCCGATGAGACGATCGATGTCGCGCGGGTGCAGGCCGACGCTTGGTTCGTCGAGGACGAAGAGCGTGTCGACGAGCGACGTGCCGAGGCAGGAGGTGAGATTGACGCGTTCGACCTCGCCGCCGGAAAGCGTGCGCGATTGGCGGTCGAGGGTGAGGTAGCCGAGTCCGACCTCTTCGAGGTAGCGGAGACGGGTGAGGATGGAGTCGTAGGCGAGGGAGGCGCTGCGCGAATCCAGTTCGGAGTTTGGGGTTTGGGGTTTGGAGTTGTTGAGGAGGGAGAGGAGAGTGGAGACGGGGAGTTGGTAGAGGTCGGGGAGCGTGTGGGTCCGCCATTTCCAGCAGAGGGATTCGGGCTGGAGGCGCTGGCCGCCGCAGGACGGGCAGGGATTGTAGGCACGGTAGCGCGCGAGGAAGACGCGCACGTGCATCTTGTAGGTGTTCTTCTCGAGCCAGCGGAAGAAACCCTTCACGCCATACCAATACTTCGGCCACGTCTTGTTGTTTTCTTCGCCGTAGCCGGGTTCGCCGTTGATGATGAAGTCGCGCTGTTCGGGGGTGAGGGAGGCGAAGGGGACGTGGGTGGGGATTTTTTTCTTCTTGGTGAAGACGTAGAGGTCTTTCTTCGATTCGCCGTAGATGTCGCTTTCCCAGATCTTGATCGCTCCGTCGTCGATGGAGAGCGATTGGTCGGGAACGGCGAGGCGGTAATCGATTTCGATGACGCGACCGAAACCGCGGCAGTGCGGGCAGGCGCCGAGGGGCGAGTTGAAAGAGAAGAGCGCGGGCGAGGCGGGGCGGAAAGTGCGGCCGGTTTTGGGAGAGTGGAGGCCGCGGGAGAAGTGGCCGAGTTCGGAAAGCTGAGGGCTGAGACCTGAAACCTGAGAGTTGGAGGAGCCGAAGAGGAAGACCTCGCCCTGGCCGAAGTGGAGGGCGGTTTCGATGGCTTCGAGGAAGCGCGGCTTGTCGGAGGTGGAAACGGCGACGCGGTCCTGGACGACGAAGAGGTGGGCCGAGGTGGAGAGTTGAGCGTTGAGGGTCGAGGGAGGAAGGGAGAGGAGGTCGTCGATTTTGTGGACGGCGAGGGAGGCGTCGGGCTGGGGGAGAAGGACCCGGAGGTAGGACTGACCTTTGAGGTTTTGGAGAATTTCGGGCCAGGTGAGGTTGGCGGGTTTGGTGATCTTGAAGGCGACGATGATGGTTTGGCCGGAGTGGGCGGCGTGGGTTTTGGACCAGATGGTTTGGGCGTTGTCGTCTTCGACTTTTTCGCCGGTGGCAGGATCGAAACATTCGGCGACGTGGCTGAACCAGACTTTGAAGAAGTCGGTGAGCTCGGTCATGGTGCCGACGGTCGAGCGGGAGGTTTTGACGGTGTTGGTCTGCTCGATGGCGATCGATGGGCGGATGTTTTCGATCGAGTCGACTTTGGGTTTGTCGAGGAGGTCGAGGAACTGGCGGGTGTAAGCGCTGAACGTCTCGACGTAGCGCCGCTGGCCCTCGGCGTGAAGGGTGTCGAAGACGAGCGACGATTTGCCGGCGCCGCTCAGGCCGGTGACTGCGATGTAGTTGCCGAGCGGAACATCGAGATCGAAGCCTTTGAGGTTGTTCTGACGCACGCCGCGGAGGCGGATGCATTCGGGAGCGGAGCGAGACGGATTGACCACAGCAGGCACGGATGCGGAGCGGCGCGTCGAATGCAACTCAGCGCTCGGGGCCGGCGAAGGCTGCTGACAGAAGGGTGTCAGGAGCGCGCCTCGTGAGCGAGGCGGGTGAAAAGATCGAGGTAGGCGACGACCTGGCGAGCGGGGTCAAAGGTCGTGCGAGCGAAGTGGCGGGCGGCGGAGGAGATCGCGGCGCGAGCGTCAGGCGCAAGCGCGGCGAGGTGTTCGATGGTGGAGCGGAAGGCGACGCGGTTGTGGCGCGGGATGACCCAGCCGGTGTGATTGGGGACGAAAGTTTCGTCGATGCCCTGAACGTCGTAGCCGATGCAGGGGAGGCCGTGAGCCTGGGCTTCGATGAAGAAATTGGAGAGGGATTCGGAGGTGGACGCGTGGACGGCGGCGTCGGCGGCGGCGTAGAGCGGGGTGGGATCGCGGACGAAGCCCAGGAATTTTACGCGCGCGGAGAGTTGTTTTTCGGATACGAGGCGTTCGCACGCGGCGCGCGCGGGGCCGTCGCCGGCGAGCCAGAGTTGGACGTCGAAGGCGGGCGGGAGTGTCGCGGCGATTTCAATGAGTTCGCGCTGATTTTTTTCGGGGCGGAACATCGCGACGTTGAGGAGGATGAACGTGGAGGAGCTACGCGGTGGAGGCTCCGCGCCTCCATGTGCGCGGGTGGGGAAGACGAGGGAGTTGTGGATGATGGAGATTTTTTCGGCGGGGAGCGTGTGGTCGCGGATGAGGAGATCGCGGGCGGCGCGGGAGTTGGCGACGACGTGGCGGACGCGATGGAGCGAGCGACGGAAGAGAAACGGGAGGGATTTGCCGGTGCGGAGCGTGGCGATGACGGCGGCGGCGCGGAGGCGTTGTTGCAATGCGCCGGCGTAGCAGTTGGCCATGCGGCCCATGCAGAGGATGATGTCGGGCGAGAGGCGGGAGGCGGTGGCGAGGAGACGCGGGGCGAACCAGTCGAGTTGGGTGTCGAAAGGTTGGAGGATGTGGCGGCGGACGTTGGGTGAAACGGTGGAGGCGAGTGCGCCGCCCGGGCGGAAAGTGAGCAGCGTCGTGGTGTGGCTGGCCTGAGCGAACGCGTTGGCGAGAAGGATCGATTGGCGCTCGGTGCCGCCGCTGCGCAGGTGGTCCTGAACAATGAGGATTTTCAGTTGCGGGACGGAACGAGCGGAGGAGAGTGAGGCCATCGATGAACCGGCTGCTTCAATTCCTGCTGCGTTGCGCCGTGCTGGCGTTGGGCGTGGTGCTCGCGACGAAACTGGTGCCGGGCATACGGGTGGACGATGGCACGACGCTGGTGGCGGTGGTGTTGTTGCTGACGCTGTTCAATGCAGTGCTGAAGCCGTTGATGGTGCTCTTCACGCTGCCGTTCATCGTGCTGACGTTGGGGTTGGGGATCGTGGTGATCAACGCCTTGTTGTTTCTGTTTGTGGGCAAGATTGTGGACGGATTCAGCGTGGATGGTTTTTGGCCGGCGGTGGGCGGGGCGTTGATCGTGAGTGTGACGAATTTCTTGTTGGGTGGCTTTGTGAGGAAGCGCCCGGAACGGAGGGATCCGCCGGCGGGGCGTCGGCCGGAGCGGCGGGTGCGTGAGAGCAAGGGTGATGTGATTGATATTTGAGCGGTGGGTGTTCGCGCGGCGTTGAGGACGGAGATTCCGTTTGACGGTGGGTCGAGCGGCGCAGACGGTGGGGCCAAAGTTTATATCTCCCACCATGGCTGAAACTATCGAATACGATCTGGTTGTCGTCGGCGGCGGTCCTGCGGGTTACGCGGGCGCGATTCGTGCCGGGCAGCTCGGAAAAAAAGTCGCGTGCGTCGAAATGGAACGCGCGGGCGGCACGTGCCTGAACTGGGGGTGCATTCCGACGAAGGCGCTGCTCAAGAGTGCGGAGCTGTATGTGAAGATGAAGAAGGCGGAAGCGTTTGGGCTTTCGGCGAAGGAAGTGACCTTCGACTTTGCGAAAGTGATGGAGCGCTCGCGCGGCGTCGCGGGGCAGATGGCGAAGGGCGTCGAGTTTTTGTTCAAGAAGAACAAGGTCGACTACATCATCGGCAAGGCGTCGGTGCCGGCGGCGGGGATGGTTGAAATCGTCGAAGGCGAGAGCAAAGGGAAGTTTCTCAAGGCGAAAAACATTCTGATCGCGACTGGCTGCAAGATGCGGCGGATTCCGGATCTGCCGGTCGATGGCGTGCGGGTGATGACCTCGCGCGAGGCGCTCGCGGCGAAGACGCTGCCGAAGTCGATCGTGATTGTCGGCGCGGGAGCGATCGGCGTGGAGTTCGCGTATTTCTTCAATGCGTTCGGCACGAAAGTGACGCTGGTGGAAATGCTGCCGACGATTTTGCCGGTGGAAGATGAAGAGGTCTCGAAGACGCTGCACCGTGCGTTCGAGAAGCAAGGCATCACGATCAAGACGGGCACGAAGTGCGAAAACTTCCGTGTGGGGAAAGACTCGGTGAAGCTTAACCTCGTGAAGGACGGGCAGACGGAAGAGGTTGAAGTTGAAACCGTGCTGTCGGCGATCGGCGTGGTGGCGAACATTGAAGGCGTGCTCGGCAAGGCGGTGAAGGTGGAGCTCGATCGCAATTACGTGAAGGTCGGCGACGATTATCAGACCGCGACGAAAGGCATCTATGCGGCGGGCGACATCATTGGGCCGCCGTGGTTGGCGCACGTGGCGACGTTCGAGGCGGTGAGCGCGGTGAACGGGATGTTTGGCCACGGCAAGCCGGAGCGGGTGAAGAATTTTCCGGGTTGCACGTATTGTCAGCCGCAGGTGTCGAGCACGGGCCTGACGGAGAAGGCGGCGAAGGAAAAGAAACTCGATTACAAGGTTGGAAAGTTTCCGTTTACGGCGTCGGGCAAGGCGGTTGCTTCATCCGAGAGCGAAGGCTTCGTGAAGGTGATCAGCGATGCGAAGACCGGAGAAATCTACGGCGCGCACATCATTGGGTCGGAAGCGACCGAGCTGATTGCGGAGTATGGACTCGCGATCGAACTCGAAGCGACGATCGAGGAGATTCACCAGACGATTCATGCGCACCCGACGTTGAGCGAAGCCGTGATGGAAGCGGCGGCGGCGGCGATGGGTGAGGCGATTCATATTTGAGTCGCGAGGCGGGGGAGGGCGGCTCGCTGGGGACGGCTTGTCCTACGAGCCCGGCGGGACGCCGGGCTCCACTTGGAATTCAAGACAACAAAAAGCCGGGGCGAATGGCCCCGGCTTTCGTTTTTAAAGAGTGGTGCGAGCGCCGGGAGTCGAACCCGGATCGACGGCTTCGGAGACCGCTACACTATCCATTGTGCTACGCCCGCAGA